>NZ_JBHTST010000077.1:0-37625 GCF_042794995.1 Streptomyces sp. NPDC056503 | reverse complement strand
GCCCCCGTCACGGGGGCGGCCCTTCCGCGTCGTACGAGGCGGGGGTGCGGGGCGGGGTCAGGACGGGTCGTACTCCGCCATGTCCTGCTGGATGCGTTCCTGCACCTCCGGCGTGACCCGCTGGAGCAGGTCCGACTGCGTGGACGGGAACTGCTGGAGGCCGTACGCCTCCGCCACCAGCTGCTCCAGCTCGTACGGGGTGGGGAAACGGTCCGTCTCCTGCACGAAGCGGTACATGACCTTGTAGACGGTCTCGTGGAAGTCGTCCGTCGGCGCCTCGGCCTGCGGCCGCACGGGCTCCTCGTCGTGGACGAACTCCTCCGGGAGGTTCGGGTCCGGAAGGTCCTGCGGGGCGCCGGGGGCCTGCGGGTCCTGCTGGACGTGAGGGGCCTGCTGGGCGTGAAGGGCCTGAGGGGTCTGGGGGGCCTGCTGGGCGTGAAGGGCCTGCTGGGCCTCGGGGAGCATCTGCTGGGCCTCCGCGAACTGCTGTGCCTCGGGAGACATGGCCTGTCCGGCTGCCTGGGGGCTGTAGGTGCCCCCGTACGCCTCCGCGGTGACCTGCTGGGAGTCGAACCAGGGGCTCTCGTGGTTCGGGTGGGGCTGCTCCTGGGGGTGGCCCTGCTGCTGCTGCGGCGGCGGCTGGGGCGCCTGCTGCTGCGGTTGCGCCTGGTGCGGTACCGCCGGCAGCTGCGGGGCCATCGCGAGTTCCTGCGGGGCCATCGCGAGTTCCTGCGGGGCCGGAGCCGGGGCGACCGCCATGGCGACCGGGGCCGGCGCCGGGTTCGGGTTCGGGGGGAGCAGGACCGGTTCGACGCCCGCCGCCGCCAGGCCCGCCGGGGCCGTCTCCGCGAGCGGGACGCCGTACCGGGCGAGGCGCAGCGGCATCAGCGCCTCCACCGGAGCCTTGCGCCGCCAGCCGCGGCCGAAACGGGCCTGGAGCCGGGCCTGGTAGATCAGCCGCTCCTGCTCCAGCTTGATCACCTGGTCGTACGAGCGCAGCTCCCACAGCTTCATCCGCCGCCACAGCCGGAACGTCGGCACCGGCGACAGCAGCCAGCGGGTCAGCCGCACGCCCTCCATGTGCTTGTCCGCGGTGATGTCCGCGATCCGGCCCACCGCGTGCCGCGCCGCCTCGACCGCCACGACGAACAGCACCGGGATCACCGCGTGCATGCCGACGCCCAGCGGGTCGGGCCACGCCGCGGCGCCGTTGAACGCGATCGTCGCCGCCGTCAGGATCCACGCCGTCTGCCGCAGCAGCGGGAAGGGGATCCGGAGCCAGGTCAGCAGCAGGTCCAGTGCGAGCAGCACACAGATGCCCGCGTCGATGCCGATCGGGAAGAAGTACGAGAACGTACCGAAGCCCTTTTGTACGGCAAGCTCGCGCACGGCCGCGTACGAACCCGCGAAACCGATCCCCGCGATGATCACCGCGCCGCCGATGACGAGCCCGATGAGTATGCGGTGTGTGCGTGTCAGCTCCATCGCGGCCACCCGCGATCCCCTCCCGTGATTCGACGTCTCGCGGGCCCCAGAGTGGCACACATGAACGAAGCCCGACCCTCTGGGGAGGAACGGGCTCCGCTCGGACACGCCTGTCTGTGTTGATTTGTGTCGGTACCCGGGTGGCCGACGGGGGTTGGAGGCCCCGGCGGGCGGGTACGACTACTTGTTCGCCGCGGCGACCGCCGCGATCGCTTCCTTCGCCGCCTGCGTCGCGCCCTCGACGATCGTCTTCGCCCGCGGCACGGGCGCGCCCGCGTACCCCGCGCCGTTGTAGGACAGCAGGACCAGCACGTTGCCGCTGCGCGCCACGATCGACGCGTAGGGGAAGTCCTCGCCGGTCTTGTTGACGGTGTACGTGACCGTCTTCGCCTCGTCGCCGAGACCGGCCGTCGACGCGGTGCTCAGCGTCTTCGCGCCCGTGGTGGCCTGGATCTTGGCGAGTTCCTTGGCGAAGTTCTCCTTGGCCCGCTCCTGGCCGCTGCCGAGGGAGACCTCGGAGTCGTACCGGTAGAACGACACGTCGAGCCAGCGGTACTGCGAGCCCTTGACGCCCTTGTCGTCCAGGCCGTTCCACGAGCAGCCGCCGCGGTGGGAGAGGTCCGTGGAGGCGGCCGCCGTGCCGTTCTCGTTCTTCGCCTTCGGCACCAGGGCGGCGGTGGTCTTCGCCGCGATCGCCTTGCACGCCGACGGCAGCTTCGCGAACTTCGCCGGCTCGACCGTCGGCGTCGGGGAGGGGGTCGCCGACGCGGTCGCGGTCGCGGTCGCCTTGCCCTGGGCCCCGCCGGTCTCAGCGGCTCCGCCGCCGCCGCTTCCCGAGTCCGAGGAGCAGCCGGCGACGACGAGCATCACGGGGACGGCTGCGGCGGCGAGGATGCGGGTGAGTCGCGGAGCTGATCGCTGCATGGTTCCTTCAGTCGCTTGTCGTACGGCCGGCGCCGGTCGGCGGCCCTGGCGGCCCTGGGTACGCCGACACGTTACGTGGTCCCCCCGCCGCTCGGGGGGCCGCGCGGGGCACCGGGCCGCCGGCTACTCCTCCAGCCGGTCGGCCAGCAGACGGGCCAGGTTCTGCGCCCTGTCCTGCAGTTCCTTGCTGTCCGGGGCCGTGGCCGCACCCGTCGTACGCTGCCGGTACTCGACCGTCACGACGACGTTCGATGTGCGGAACACCACGCTCACGACCCGCTGGTGGCCGTTTCCGCCGGTCGAACCGAGTGCGTCGCCCACGAAGGCGATGTCGCCGAGCCCGCCGAGCAGCCGGGGCTCCAGGCCGGTCGTCGCCGGCGCGGAGGGGGTGCCCGCGGCGCCGGTGCCGGGGCCGCCGGCCGTACCGGTTGTGCCGGTGGCGGGGGGCGTGGCGGGGGTGCCCGTGGTGGTGGGGGAGGACGGGGCTCCGGTGGTGGTGCCGGTCGCCGCCTTGGTGGTGGTGCCGGAGGCGGTCGGGGCGGTGGTCGGGGCGGTGGGCGTGGGCGCCGGGGTCACCGGCATGGCGATCCCGGCCGCGAGCTGCTTGCGGGCGTAGACCTCCTGGGCCCGCGCGGCGTCGCTCACCGTCGGGTCGTAGGAGACCACCCGCTCCACGTCGAGCACCAGGCGGTGCGAGCCGCCCTCGGTGTCGGCGGTCCACGTGCAGCCGACGCGGCGGTCGGTGTCGTACGTGACGGCGGCCGCGCCGCGGAGCGCCTTGGCCCGCTCGGCGTCGGACAGCGCGACGGTCCCGGGGAGCAGGTCGCGCAGGGCGGTCTGGGGCACGGCGCCGCACGGTTCGAAGAGGGTGCGGTAGCGGCCGGGCGGTGCGACGGGCGCCGCGGCGGCGCCCGCCTTCGCGTCGACGGTGACGTCCTCGGCGGTACCGGCGGCCGAGCAGCCGGTCAGGGCGCCGAGCACGACACCGAGACCGGCTCCGAGGCCGAGGAGGGTGCCGGGGACGCGGCCGGGTGAGTACCTCTTTCGCTGCACCGTCCCAGGCTCCCTTCTCCCGAAGTCTTTCCCGAAAACTGTTTGCCGCCTCCTGAAGGCGGATGGACACAATGTCTATCGCACGCGCAGCCGTTGATGCCGGTCCGCCGTCACCTGTACGGGCTTTGGCTCCGGTTTTTGCGTTATCAGACTTTTCGGGGGAATCGAGGAAGTATGTCGTATGTAGAGGTACCGGGTGCGCAGGTGCCCATCCGGATGTGGGCCGATCCTTCCACGGTGGAGGGCGGCGCGATGCAGCAGCTGCGGAACGTGGCGACGCTGCCGTGGATCAAGGGCCTCGCGGTCATGCCCGACGTGCATTACGGCAAGGGCGCGACGGTCGGTTCGGTGATCGCCATGCAGGACGCGGTCTGCCCGGCGGCGGTCGGTGTGGACATCGGCTGCGGCATGTCCGCGGTGAAGACCTCCCTGACGGCCGACGACCTCCCCGCCGATCTCTCCCGCCTCCGCTCGAAGATCGAGCAGGCGATCCCGGTCGGCCGGGGCATGCACCGGGAGGAGGTCGACCCGAAGCGGCTCTACCAGTTCCCGACCTCGGGCTGGGACGATTTCTGGTCGCGCTTCGACGGCGTGGCGGACGCGGTGAAGTTCCGGCGGGACCGGGCGGCCGTGCAGATGGGGACGCTCGGCTCCGGGAACCACTTCGTGGAGCTCTGTGTCGACACCTCCGGCGCGGTGTGGCTGATGCTGCACTCGGGCTCCCGGAACATCGGCAAGGAGCTCGCCGAGCACCACATCGGCGTGGCGCAGAAGCTGCCGCACAACCAGGGGCTGATCGACCGGGACCTCGCCGTCTTCGTCGCGGACACCCCGCAGATGGCGGCCTACCGGCACGATCTCTTCTGGGCGCAGGAGTACGCGAAGTACAACCGCGCGATCATGATGGCGCTCTTCCAGGAGGTCGTCCGCAAGGAGTTCCTGAAGGCGAGGGTCACCTTCGAGCCGGTGATCTCCTGCCACCACAACTACGTGGCGGAGGAGCGGTACGAGGGGATGGACCTGCTCGTGACCCGTAAGGGCGCGATCCGGGCCGGCTCCGGCGAGTTCGGCATCATCCCGGGCTCGATGGGCACCGGTTCGTACATCGTGAAGGGCCTCGGGAACGCGGCCTCGTTCAACTCGGCCTCGCACGGCGCGGGCCGGAAGATGAGCCGGAACGCGGCGAAGAAGCGTTTCACGACGCAGGACCTGGAGGAGCAGACGCGGGGTGTGGAGTGCCGCAAGGACTCCGGCGTCGTCGACGAGATCCCGGGTGCGTACAAGCCGATCGAGAAGGTCATCGAGCAGCAGACGGACCTCGTGGAGGTCGTCGCCAAGCTCAAGCAGGTCATCTGCGTGAAGGGCTGAGGGCCCGGAGCGAAGACGCCTCGCGGAGGGGGCCGGTGCGTCGCACCGGCCCCCTCCGCCGTGTCCGGCAGGGGTCCCGTCCGGTCCGTCCGGTCCTACGGCTCGCGGTGGAGCTTGGTGTTGGAGGCCTGGGCGCGGGGGCGGACCACCAGGAGGTCGATGTTGACGTGCGGGGGGCGGGTGCAGGCCCAGGTGATGGTGTCGGCGACGTCGTCGGCGCTGAGGGGCTCGGCCACGCCCGCGTAGACCTTGGCGGCGCGGTCGGTGTCGCCGCGGAAGCGGGTGGTGGCGAACTCCTCGGTCTTGACCAGGCCGGGGGCGACCTCGATGACGCGGACCGGGGTGCCGACGATCTCCAGGCGGAGGGTCTCGGCGATGACGCGGGCGCCGTTCTTGGCGGCGACGTAGCCGGCGCCGCCCTCGTAGGTGCCGTGGCCGGCGGTGGAGGAGAGGACGACGACGGTGCCGTCGCCGCTCGCGGTCAGCGCGGGCAGGAGGGCCTGGGTCATGTGGAGGGTGCCGAGGACGTTGACGTCGTACATGCGGCGCCAGTCCTCGGGGTCGCCGGTGGCGACGGGGTCGAGGCCAAGGGCGCCGCCGGCGTTGTTGACGAGGACGGCGAGGGTGCGGAAGGCGGAGGCGAACTCGTCGACGGCGGCGCGGTCGGTGACGTCGAGGGCGTACGCGGTGGCCTGGTGGCCGGCCTCGGTGATCTCGGCGGCGAGCGCCTCGATGCGGTCCTTGCGGCGGGCGGTGAGGACCACGCGGTAACCGGCGGCGGCCAGCTGCCGGGCCGTGGCGGCGCCGATGCCGCTGCTCGCTCCGGTGATGACGGCGATGGGGGCGGACATGGCGGAGGCTCCTCGCACAGGTGGTCGGTCGGTGTGGGGGCCAGGATAGGCGGCGGGTCAGCGGCCGCGGGGGGCGTACATGATCACGGCCATGCCGGCGAGGCAGACGAGGGCGCCGACGACGTCCCAGCGGTCGGGGCGGTAGCCGTCGGCGACCGCGCCCCAGACGAGGGAGCCGGCGACGAAGACGCCTCCGTAGGCGGCGAGGACGCGGCCGAACTCGGCGTCGGGCTGGAGGGTGGCGACGAAGCCGTAGAGGCCCAGGGCGAGGACTCCGCCACCGATCCAGATCCAGCCGCGGTGCTCGCGGACCCCCTGCCAGACGAGCCAGGCTCCGCCGATCTCGAAGAGGGCGGCGACGGCGAAGAGGGCGACGGAGCGGGCGGTCTGCATGGCCTCAGGGTGGCACGGGGGACACGCGGACTGACGGATTGTCAGAAAAGGGGATGATCTCTGGGTATTTTTGGCTTATGCGTGCGATGTCGAAGGGTGTACTCGGGGCCGCGCTGGCGGCGCTCGTGGTGCTGGGAGCCGGGACGGCCGCCGGGGCGACCGGTGGTGCGGGCGGTGATCCGACCGGTGACGCGGTGGGCGGTGCGGCCGGGGCCGAGGTGGGCGGTGCGGCCGGGGCCGAGGTGGATCTGGCCCATCACGGTCATGTCTCCCTCTGGGACGGGCGGGTCGGGGTCTGGCTGGTGACGGAGAACCACGGGCCGTCCGACGTCGCGGACGCCACCGTCCGGCTGGCCTTCTCGGCACCCATGGCGGGCGGCCAGGAGCTGCCGCCGGGGTGTCTGTGGAGCAGCGCCCGGGTGGTGTCCTGCCGGACGGGTGCCCTGTCGGGCGGCGGGGCGGCGGGCGAGCTGGCACTGGACCTGAGGACCGCGGGCCGGCCGCAGGAGCTGACCGTGGACGTGAGCACGGCCTGGCGGGCCGGCGGGGTCGACCGGAACTCCTTCAACGACCGGCACCGGGTGCTGGTGCTCGCCACCGGCGACCCGTACGTCTTCTGAGGCGTCCCGCCCGCGGGTGCCGGGCCGGTCACCGGGTGCTCCAGAGCACGTATCCGTCGGGGCGGACGAGGACCGTGGTGCGCCGGGCGGGGTCCGCCCAGGTGGCCCGGACCGCACGGGCCGCGCTGGTCGGGGCGAAGGGCGGCAGGGAAGGGGTGACGCCCTGTGGGGCGATGAGGACGAACTCGCCCGCGCGGAGCAGCTCGTGGAGCCGGCCCTCGCGGAGCCGTGCGTCGGGAGCGCGCCGACCCGAGGCGCGGCCGCCGCCGGGGGTGGGGGTGTAGGCGATGCCGAGGCCGCTGATCATGCCGAGCGCCTTGGTGGAGGCGGGGCGGAGGAGGCCGAGTGCGGTGGCGGCGACGGCGCGCAGGGCGCGGGTGGCGGGGGTGTGCGCCATGGCGAGGCGGACCAGGGCGCCGCTGCTGCGCAGGACCATGGCGCCGACGGGGTGGCGCTCGGTCTGGTAGCTGTCGAGGAGGGCCTCGGGGTCGGGGGCTTCGCCGCGGTGGACGGCCGCGAGCTTCCAGGAGAGGTTGGCGGCGTCCTGGAGGCCGGTGTTCATGCCCTGGCCGCCGGCGGGGGAGTGGACGTGGGCGGCGTCGCCGGCGAGGAAGACGCGGCCGACGCGGTAGGCGGGGACCTGACGCTCGTCGCTGTGGAAGCGGGAGATCCAGCGGGCGTCGTGCATGCCGTGGTCGGTGCCGAGGGCGCGGCGGGCGAGCTCGCGGACCTCGTCGAGGTCGACGGGCTCGCCGTCGGGAACCTGCCGGGTGCGGTCCCAGCCCATGACGCGGTACCAGCCGTCGCCGAAGGGGGCGAGGAAGACGAAGGTGTCGCCGGTGCCGTTGACGGTGAGGGACTCGGCGGGCTCGTCGGCGAGCCGGACGTCGGCGAGGACGATCGAGCGGATGACGCTGGTGCCGGGGAAGGGCAGCCCGAGGGCGGTGCGCACGGTGCTGCGGTGGCCGTCGGTCCCGACGAGGTGGCGGGCGCGGAGGGTGAGCGGGGTGCCGCCGGGGCCGGCGAGTTCCGCGGTGACGCCGTCGGCGTCCTGGCGCAGGGCGGTGAGGGCGGTGTCGTGGCGGAAGGTGACGCCGGCGTCGGCCGCGCGCTGTTCGAGGAGGCGCTCGACCTCGTACTGGGGGGTGATGAGGAGGTGGTCGAAGCGCGAGGGGAGGCGGCCGAGGTCGAGGGAGAGGCGGCCGAAGAGCCGCATCCGGGTCAGCGGCGTGCCGGTGGCCTCCAGGGCGTCGGCGAGGCCTCGGGTGTCGAGCAGTTCCAGCGTGCGGGCGTGCACGCCGAAGGCGCGGGTGAGGTTGGAGCGGCCGGCGGGGCGGCGCTCGACGAGGGTGACGGCGAGGCCGGCGGCGGCGAGATCGCCGGCGAGCAGCAGTCCGGTGGGCCCGGCGCCGACGACGATGACGTCGGTGTCGGGGGAGTCGGCGGGGGTGGTGTCGTCCGGGTGGGATTCGGTGGTGCGCATGGCTGCCTCCGATCGGTCAACGCTTGTTGGCCTACGCTTGTTGGTAACGGTAGGGCGACTCTTCGTGATCTGTCAACACCTGTTGGCACACAGTTGTGGGCATACAGTTGTGGGCATGACGACCGCACGCCGCTCCGACACCACCCGGGCAGCGATCCTGGAGGCCGCCCGCGAGCGCTTCGCCGCCGACGGGTACGAGCGCGCCACGATCCGGGCCATCGCCCGCGACGCCGGGATCGACCCCTCGATGGTCATGCGCTACTACGGGAACAAGGAGGGGCTCTTCGCCGCCGCCTCCGAGATCGACCTGGCCCTGCCCGCCCTGGGGGCGCTGCCCTCCCGGCACATCGGGGCCGTACTCGTGAACCACTTCCTCGACCGCTGGGAGCACGACGACGTGCTCACCGGGCTGCTCAGGGTCGGCGTCACCAACGAGGCCGGGGCCGCCCGCATGCGGACGATCTTCGGGGCGCAGCTCGGACCCGTCGCCCTCGGCGTCTGCCCGAAGCCCGAGGAGGCCCCGGCCCGCGCCGCGCTCGTCGCCTCCCAGATCCTCGGCATGGCGCTCGCCCGCTACGTGCTCCGCCTCTCCCCGGCCGCCGAGATGAGCCGGGACGAGGTGGTGGCCTGGCTGGCGCCGACCGTGCAGCGCTACCTCACCGCCGAGACCCCCTGAACCGGGGCGGCCCCTACGGGGCCGACGAACTGGTCGGCGCCGCGGCGGCGCCGAACTCCCGCACCGCCTCGTCGACGATCGCCTCGAGCCGGGCGTGGTGCGCGCCCCGCCAGTAGACCCGCTCGCACTCCTCGCACCGGGCGAAGACGTCGTACGTCTTCTCGGTGCCCCGCTCCAGCCGCTCGCGCACCTCGTCCTTGCCGGTGTCCGTGAGCAGTCCGTTGCAGGCGGTGCAGCGGGTCCACGGCGCCAGCGCCGGCGCGAAGCGCTCCAGGACGTCGCGGAGCTGGTCGTCGGGCCGGTCGCTGTACACGTACGCCCCGGCCCACAGCTCGCGGCGGCGCAGCAGCCCGCGGTCGCGGGAGAGCATGACCCGCCGCTCCCGGGCGGAGAGCGTGGCGAGCGCCGGGTCGCCGATGTCCTCGTTCTCGTACGCGGCGTCGACGCCCAGCAGCCGCAGCCGCCGGGCTAGGGTGCCCAGGTGCACGTCGAGCAGGAACCGGAGGGGCGCGCCGGGCACCGGCTGCGGGCGGACGACCTCCTCGACCCCGACGGTCTCGCCGGCCGCCGGCACGTGCGAGGGGGACACCGGGCTCCCGTCGACCAGGAGCCGGCCCGCCTCGGTCAGCGGGACGCCGAGGGACTCGACGACGTGGCCCAGCGACGAGACGCCGTCGGTCACCACGGCCGTGCGTCCCGAGCGCCGCTCGGCGGCGACGAAGACGGCGAGGCCTGGGGCGAAACTGATCTGGATCTCCGGTCCGTTCACGGGGACAGGATCGCACCGGGCACGGACGGCGGGCCAGGGATTTCCCCGCCGCGGCGCGGTGCGGGACCACCGCCACGGCGCGGTGCGGGCGGTTGGGTTACCGTCCCCGCATGAAGATCATCGACCTCGAGCCCGGGGACCCCCGCCTGGAGAGCGACCTCCTGCCGGTCCTCCTCGAACTGCGCCCGCACCTCACCCCCGCCCTCTTCCGGGAGGTGTACGAGCGCGGCCACGCGCAGGGCCTGCGCTTCACGGCCGCCTACGGCGACGACGGCCGGTGCGTCGGCGCGGCCGGCTGGCGCCTCGTCTTCAACACCAGCTCGATCAGCAAGCTGTACGTCGACGACCTGGTGACCGCCTCCACCGTCCGCTCCACCGGCGTCGGTCACGCGCTCGTCGCCCACCTGGAGGGCCACGCCCGCGCGGCCGGCTGCCACGAGCTCAACCTCGACTCCGGCACCCACCGCACCGACGCCCACCGCTTCTACCTGCGCGAGCGCTTCGCCATCACGGCCTTCAACTTCGTCCGGCCGCTCACCGACCCCCGGTAGCCCACAGGTCGAGCCGCCAGGCGTTGCAGCGCATCGGGCGGCCCGGCGGGTACTCGAAGTCCTCCTCGCCGAGCAGCTCGAACCCCGCCTTGCGGCACACCGCGTTCGACGCGGCGTTCGCGACCGACGGGAAGGCGAGCAGATGACGGTGGAGGCCCGCGGCCCGGGCCCGCTCCGCCACCGCGCGCGTGGCCAGGGTCGCGACACCGCGGCCCTGGAAGCCCGGCAGCACCGTCCACCCCGTCTCGTACACCGGCTCGCCCCGCCACTCGCTCGCCCAGAAGCCGACGCTGCCCGCGGCCCGCTCCTCCGGCAGCAGCACGACCCGGAACATCAGGCCCGCGCCCTCGGCGCCGGCGCTCAGGTCCACGTACCGCCGGTGGCGGCGGACCAGCCGCTCCTCGGTCTCCGGACCGCCCAGGTGCTCCATCAGCTCCGGCGCGTTCAGCGCCCGCAGCAGCCCGGCGTCGGTCTCGGACCAGGCTTCGAGCCGTACGGACGACGCGGCGGGTCCGGCGGTCGGGGCCGGTTCCACGGGGTTCTCGGTCATGCGCGCACCGTAGGGCACGGCACCGACAACCCCCGGGCGTACGCCGTTGGCCAGGGCTGCCCGTAGGGGGCGGAGTCGGGGGCGGGCCGGGGGCGGGACGCGTTTTCCCGAGACACGGCCGGGGAGTTCTTCTAGCGTCGAGTCCATGACGAACGACGACACGCACCTTGCCTTCGAGAACAGTGGATCCCGCGTCAGCGACCTGCTCCGCGCCGCCGCCGACCGTGCCGTACCCCTCGTCGCGGGGACGGACGACGCCTCGCTCGGCGCGCCCACGCCCTGCGCCGCATATGACGTGCGCGCCCTGCTGAACCACCTGTTCACGGTCGTCGTGAACTTCCAGGCGCTGGCGGCGAAGGAGGCGGCCGACTTCTCCGAGACCCCCGACCGGCTCGCGGAGCCCGGCTGGCGGGAGGGGTTCGCGGCGGAGACGGGGAAGCTGATCGAGGCGTGGGCGGCGCCGGGGGCCGAGGAGGGGACCTCGGGGGCGATGGGGCTGCCGGCCCGGCGGGTCGGGGCGATGGTGCTGCTCGATCTGACCGTGCACGCGTGGGACCTGGCGCGGGCGACGGGGCGGGAGTTCGAGCCCGCTCCGGAGGTGGTGGCCGGGCTGGTGCCCGAGGTGGAGGGGATGGCCCCGATGGCCCGGAAGATGAACGTGTTCGGGGAGGCCGTCGACCTGCCGGAGGGGGCGAGCGACTTCGAGCGGCTGCTCGCGGCGACGGGGCGCGACCCGCGCGGTCGGACGGCGGTCTGACGCACGGCCCGGGCCCGTCGTCCGCCTCGCCCGGCCCGGGCCCGTTGCCTGCCCCGCACGGCTCGGGCCCGTCGTCCGCCCCGCGCTGCCCGGTGCCGTCCGGCGGGCAGCGCCGGCAGTGCCGTCAGCGCAGGCGGCCGGTGGAGGTGAGGGAGAGGCGGGAGACGACCTGGCCGAAGGCCAGCTCCTCCGCCGGGGTCAGCGGCACCGACTCCTGCGGGTGCCAGACGCGGTCCATCGGCGTCAGCGAGCGGTTCCGGCGGGCGCGGGCGCGCAGGCCCGTCGCCAGCCACACGCCCGTCGCGACCGCGAGCACGGCGAAGAGGGTGAGGACACGGGGGTCGGAGAACTGGCCGGGCACGGACATGACGTTCACTCCAGGGCGAGGAGGCCGGCGCACGGCGCACGCGCCGGCAGGGGGCGTGCGGGCACGGCGGCACAGATGATTCCTACTGTTTCCTCCCGACCTGTTCAGTTAACACCACGGTGGGGGACTTTCGGCAGGGGGGTCCGGGACCAAAGTCCCGGACGCCGGGGCGGGCGGCGCGGTCGGGGAGGCCCTCTTGTGCCGGACGGGGAACCGTTCGAAGGTGGCGGCGGAGGTAGATTCCGGCCGGGGAGGGAGCAGCCACATGTCCGGAACGGGTGCGCGCGGATGGGGTTTCACGGACGACAGGGGAGTGGAGTCGGGGGCGGGGGCGAGGCCGACGCGGGTGCTCGCCTACGTACGGGCCGGGGCGGCCCTGCTCGACCTGGGGGTGACACCGGTCGCGGTGTACGGCTCCGGGCATGACGGGACGGGACCGGACCCGGCGAAGGACGGCGGTCTGGCGGCGGCCGGGGTGCCGTACCTGGGGCCGGGGCGGGCGCTGGACGAGGAGCGGCTGCGGGAGCTGCGGCCGGAGCTCGTGGTGGACGTCACGTACGACGGCAAGAGCCCGTACGCCCTGGACGAGGAGCTCGCGGAGCGGCTGGGGGTGCCGCTGGTGGCGCTCTCCGTCGGCAACGACCTGAGCCTGCCGGCGATCATCGGGCGGTTCGGGGACCTGGCGGCGGCGCTCGGGGCACCGGAGCACGGGCCGGACGCCGGGGTGCCGGGGGCGGCGGAGGAGGCGGTGCGGGCGGCGGCCGCGGCGGCGGGGGTCGGGTGCGGGGTGCTGGCGCTCTCCGGAGGCGGCGCCGATCAGGTGCACCTGGCGCGTCCGGAGGCCTGGCCGGAGCTGGCGCGGCTGGCCGGGCTCGGCGTCCGGATGCTCGACCCGGGACCGGGGCCGGGGGCGAACTGGCTGACCACCGGCTGGGAGCGGGCCCTCGACCTCGCCCCGGCGCTGGTCCTGTACGACAGCCGGGCCCACGCGAGTCGGCCCGAGGGCCCGGAGCGGTTGCCGGCCGACGCGCGGCTGGTGCCGTGGAACCCCGAGATCCCGCCGAGCCCGGCCGCCTACGCCCGCTTCTTCCGCGCCCTGGCCGAGGCCCTGGAGCAGGCCCCGCGCCCCTGACCCGCCGAGCCCCCGCCCGGTCGCGAGCCGGACGCCCGGACGGGGATGCGGGACGTCCGGGCGGGGGAGTCGGGACGTCCGGGCCGTGGGCCGGCACACCGGCTCGGAGTCCTGAGCCCCGGCCCGGAGGCCCTCGCCCCGGTCGGGGCGGGTGTTTCCTCGTGTCTCAGGACGTGAGGCGGGAGCGGAGGGAGGCGGCGAACTCCTCGGCGCGGGTCAGTTCGAGCCGGAGGTCGGCGACGCGGGCGGCGGCGGCTTCTTCGTAGCGGCGGACGCGGGTGAGCAGGAGCTCGCGTTCGGCCGGTTCGAGTTCGCCGTCCGTGCCGGGGAGGTCGGCGGCGAGGCGGTCGGCCGAGGTGAGGAGCTCACGGACCTGGTCGAGGCCGAAGCCGAGCGGCTGCATGCGGCGGACCACCATCAGCCGGGCCACGTCGGCGTCCGTGTAGAGGGGGAAGCCGCCCGGGGAGGCGGCCGAGGGGGCGACGAGGCCGCAGTCCTCGTACTGCCGGATGGTGCGCAGGGGGAGTTCGGTGCGGGCGGCGACCTCGGAGATCTGCATGGCCTCGCCGTCGGCGGTACGCGCTCCCGGCATGCGGGCCGCGGGCGTACGGCCGCCCTGTCCACCGGACCTGCCCGGCTCACCCGGCCTGCCCTGTCCACCGGACCTGCCCGGCTCACCCGGCCTGCTCTGTCCACTGGACCTGCCCGGCTCACCCGTCACCGCCGTGACGCCTGCCGTTCCCGTGATTCCCGTTACTCCGGCAGCTCCGGTCACTCCAGCCATTCCGGTCATTCCGGCCACGACAGGGTCCTCCTCGTACGGCGCCTGTGAACCAACCTCCATGCATTACATCCGATTCGTCCTAATTTCATGCGCTATGACGGTCGGAAACGCGGGGAGAGCCAGCCGTCAGGGCCAGACCAGGCAGTACGGCTGGTGGCCGGCCTCGTGGAGGCGGACGGAGAAGTCCTGCCACTCGTGGAGCAGCTGGTAGACGTCGAAGGCGTCGCGCGGGCCGCCGCGGTCGGGCACGGTGGACCAGATGAAGGCGGCGGCGCCGACCGACTCCTCGCCGATCGCGCGCAGCGGGTCGACCACGGTCGTGGGGAGCTTCACCACGGCGTAGTCGGGGTGGAGGACGACCAGTTCCAGCGGGGGGACCTTGTGCAGCGGCAGGCCCTGGATGCCGGTGAGGACCATCGCCGCTATCGTCTCGGGCTTGATCTTGGAGAACATGCCGCCCATGCCCAGCTCGTCGCCGCCGAGCTCCTCCGGGCGCATCGAGATCGGGACACGGGCCGCCGTGGCGCCGTCGGGCGCGCCGAAGTACTTGTAGGTCACCGCCAAGCTGCGGCCCCCGAGGGGAGGATCCGCCGGGGACTGCTCGGGGGATGCGCGATTGTCCGGCGCGGACGGGTCCTCGGCCCGTCGCCGCCGGTGCCTCCCCCGCCGGACAGGCTCCGGACCCAGGTCGTCCGTCCCCTCGCCCGGTCCGCCACCGCGATGCATATCTCCACCCGACTGCTTTTTCTCGGCAACACGACCCCGCCGCGCAACCCGATCATCGTGTCAGTGACCTCCCCCGCGTTCCTGCGGTGAAACACCTGTCCGCAAGAATCGCCGTGGCCTCTGACACCATGGATCGTGTGAGCCAACCCCATGAGGTCCCTGCCGCCACAGTTTCGCAGACGCGGAGGCAGGCCGCCCCGGCGTGATGCACAGGGTGCCCACACCGTCCCTCCGTACCAGACGTCGTACTCGCAGGTCAGGATCACTGTGTCGTATTCATACGAAGCCCCAGTCTCACAGACGCTTTTCGACCGCGCGTCCCTTGTGACGCCCGGCGGCGTGAACTCACCGGTGCGGGCCTTCCGGGCTGTGGGCGGTACGCCCCGGTTCATGGTGTCCGGCACCGGTCCGTACCTCACGGATGCGGACGGTCGCGAGTACGTCGACCTCGTCTGCTCCTGGGGGCCGATGATTCTCGGCCACGCCCACCCCGAGGTGACCGCCGCCGTACAGACCGCGGTGGCCCGCGGCACCTCCTTCGGCACGCCCGGCGAGGGCGAGGTCACGCTCGCCGAGGAGATCGTGGCCCGAGTGGAGCCGGTCGAGCAGGTGCGCCTGGTCTCCTCCGGCACCGAGGCGACGATGTCCGCGATCCGGCTCGCCCGCGGGTTCACCGGGCGCGCCAAGGTCGTCAAGTTCGCGGGCTGCTACCACGGGCACGTGGACGCGCTGCTGGCCGCCGCCGGCTCCGGCGTCGCCACCCTCGGCCTGCCCGACACGCCCGGCGTGACCGGCGCGCAGGCCGGTGACACGATCGTGCTGCCGTACAACGACCTGGAGGCCGTGCGGGCCGCGTTCGCCGCGCACCCGGGCGAGATCGCCTGCGTGATCACCGAGGCCTCGCCCGGCAACATGGGCGTCGTCCCGCCGCTGCCCGGCTTCAACCAGGGGCTCGCGGACCTGTGCCGGGAGAACGGCGCGCTGTACATCTCCGACGAGGTCATGACCGGCTTCCGTACCAGCCGTGCCGGCTGGTACGGCGTCGACGGCGTCAAGGCCGACCTGCTGACCTTCGGCAAGGTCATGGGCGGCGGCTTCCCGGCCGCGGCCTTCGGCGGCCGCGCCGACGTCATGGCGCACCTCGCCCCGGCCGGCCCGGTCTACCAGGCGGGCACCCTCTCCGGTAACCCGATCGCCACCGCCGCCGGGCTCGCCCAGCTGCGGCTGCTCGACGAGGCCGCGTACGAGAAGGTGAACGCGGTCTCGAAGGAGATCCAGGGCCTGGTGACCGGCGCGCTCGCCAAGGAGGGCGTGGCGCACCGGCTGCAGACCGCCTCCAACATGTTCTCGGTCTTCTTCACCGCCGACGAGGTGCGGAACTACGACGAGGCGAAGAAGCAGGAGGCCTTCCGCTTCAACGCCTTCTTCCACTCGATGCTCGCGGACGGCGTCTACCTGCCGCCCTCGGCCTTCGAGTCCTGGTTCGTCTCCGCCGCGCACGACGAGCGGGCGATCGAGCGGATCGCCGCCGCGCTGCCGGCCGCCGCCCGCGCCGCCGCGGAGGCCACCGCATGAGCGAGCACGCGAAGAGCGACCGGGACATCACCGTCGTCCACCTCGTCCGCCACGGCGAGGTGCACAACCCGGACGGCGTGCTGTACGGGCGCCGGGCCGGCTACCACCTCTCCGAGCTGGGCCGGAAGATGGCCGACCGGGTGGCCGAGTCGCTGACCGAGCGGGACGTCACCCATGTCGTCGCCTCCCCGCTGGAGCGGGCGCAGGAGACGGCCACCCCGATCGCCAAGTCGCACGGCCTGGACCTGGCCACCGACGAGCGGCTGATCGAGGCGGCGAACGTCTTCGAGGGCAAGACCTTCGGCGTCGGTGACGGGGCGCTGCGTCGCCCGGCGAACTGGAAGCACCTCACGAACCCCTTCCAGCCGTCCTGGGGCGAGCCGTACATCGAGCAGGTCGTGCGGATGATGGGCGCCCTGGACGCGGCGAAGGACGAGGCGCGCGGTCACGAGGCGGTGCTGGTCAGCCACCAGCTGCCGATCTGGATCGTGCGGTCCTTCGTGGAGCGGCGCCGGCTGTGGCACGACCCGCGCCGCCGCCAGTGCACGCTGGCCTCGCTGACCTCGTTCACGTACCAGGGCGACAAGATCGTCTCGGTCGGGTACAGCGAGCCGGCGATCGATCTGGTGCCGGTGCGCCTGCGGGCCGGCGCCAAGCCGGTGAAGGGCAAGCAGAAGGCCTTCGGGGCGTAGCCCGCACCCCGCCCCTGCTTGACGGGACATCGTCAGAGCGACATGGTCAGGGCGGTCGGAGAGAGGTTCCTCTCCGACCGCCCTGAAATTTTTGTGCGAGTGACCGGAACCTCCGTGTTCCTCCCTGCATCTCACTCATTGTCGGTTTGGATGATGTTTCGGTCATACAGCAGCGCGAATGGGGATGACATGCGCGGGATCAGTCGAAGGGGCCTTCTCGGGGCGGGTGTCGGAGCGGCGGCGGCGTTCGGGGTCGCCGGGTGCAGCGACAAGGACCAGGGCGGAAAGGGAAGTTCCGGACCGGCCAAGGGGGGCGCCCCCGCGACCGGCGCCGACCCCACCACTCCCGCTCCGACCAAGGACGACGTCCGGCTCATCGGTGACGGCTCCACCGCCGACACCGGCAAGCAGCCGCACCAGCCCGACACCCCCGTCCCGCTCGAACCCGGTCAGACCCCGCCGCAGTTCGTCGTCTTCTCCTGGGACGGAGCCGGCGAGGTCGGCAACGGCCTCTTCCCCCGCTTCCTCGAACTGGCCCGCAACCACGACGCGGCCATGACCTTCTTCCTCTCCGGCATCTACCTGCTGCCCGAGTCCAGGAAGGACCTCTACCGCCCGCCGAACAACCGCGTCGGCGCCTCCGACATCGGCTACCTCACCGACGATCACATCAAGGACACCCTGAAGAACGTCCGCCAGGCCTGGCTCGACGGACACGAGATCGGCACCCACTTCAACGGGCACTTCTGCGGCGGCTCCGGCTCCGTCGGCAACTGGACCCCGGCCCAGTGGCAGAGCGAGATCGACCAGGCCATGAAGTTCGTCACCGAGTGGAAGACCAACAGCGGCTGGACCGACCTCGACCCGCTGCCCTTCGACTACTCCAAGGAGCTCGTCGGCGGCCGCACCCCCTGCCTCCTCGGCCAGGACAACCTGCTGCCCACCGCCAAGCGCCTCGGCTGGCGCTACGACGCCAGCTCGCCCGGCGGCCGCCAGACCTGGCCCGTCAAGCGCAAGGGGATCTGGGACTTCCCGCTCCAGGCCGTGCCCTTCCCCGGGCACTCCTTCGAGGTCCTCTCCATGGACTACAACATCCTCGCCAACCAGTCGCGGAACTCGACCAAGGGCATGCCCTCCCGCTATCCCGGCTGGCGCAAGCAGGCCACCGACGCGCTGGTCTCCGGCTTCACGCGCGCGTACGAGTCCAACCGCGCCCCCTTCTTCGTCGGCAACCACTTCGAGCAGTGGAACGGCGGCATCTACATGGACGCCGTCGAGGACGCGCTCAAGGCGATGGCCGGGAAGAAGGACGTCCGGCTCGTGTCGTTCCGCCAGTTCACCGACTGGATGGACGTCCAGGACCCGGCGATCCTGGACCGGCTGCGTACCCTCGACGTGGGCCAGAAGCCGGCCGGCGGCTGGGCCGGCTATCTCAAAGCCGCTTAGGCGATCTTGACAAGGGGCGTTACGGGCACGTAGGGGGGCGCCCAAGATCCCCCAAACGCCCATGCGAAACTTTTCACATGAGCCTTAGCCGTGGCCTCCGTCCTGCCTCCCGACGCGCCCTCGCCGCCGTCGGTGCGCTGTCCGCCGCCCTCGCGCTCTCCGCCTGCAGCGGCGACGACAACGGCACCTCCGGTGGCGGCAACACCAACTTCGTCACCAGCAAGGGCGGCATCTCCACCGTCGCCAAGGGCGAGCGCACCGGCATCAACACGATCGCCGGCGAGACGCTGGAGGGCGAGAAGCTCGACGTCGCCGACCTCAAGGGCAAGGTCGTCGTCCTCAACGTCTGGGGCTCCTGGTGCGGCCCCTGCCGCGCCGAGGCCCCCCACTTCGTCAAGGCCGCCAACGACCTCAAGGGCCAGGACGTGGCCTTCGTCGGCCTCAACACCCGCGACGCCAACAAGCAGCAGGCGCTCGCCTTCGAGGCCGACTACAAGGTCCCCTACCCGAGCCTCTACGACCGGGACGGCAAGCTGATCCTCTTCGGCTTCCCCAAGGGCACGCTCAGCCCCAAGGGCATCCCCTCCACCGTCGTCCTCGACAAGGAGGGCAAGATCGCCGCCCGCGCGCTCATGGCCGTCGACGAGACCAAGCTCCGCTCCATGATCGACCCGCTTCTCAAGGAGAAGTGAGCCGGTGAACGAGACCGTCACCAGCGGAGCCCTGCTGCTCGCCGTCCCCGTCGCCCTCCTGGCCGGCCTGGTCTCCTTCTTCTCGCCCTGCGTGCTCCCGCTCGTCCCCGGCTACCTGTCGTACGTCACCGGCGTCTCCGGCACCGACCTCGCCGAGAGCCGCCGCGGCCGGATGACCGCCGGAGCCGTCCTCTTCGTCGCCGGCTTCACCGCCGTCTTCGTCTCCGGCGGCGCCCTCTTCGGCTACTTCGGCGCCACGCTCCAGGAGTACAGCGGGACGCTGAGCACGATCCTCGGCGTCTTCATGATCCTCATGGGGCTCTTCTTCGCCGGGCTGATGCCCTGGTTCACCCAGCGCGAGTTCCGCTTCCACCGGAAGCCCGTCGCCGGACTCCTCGGCGCGCCCGTCCTCGGCGCGCTCTTCGGCATCGGCTGGACCCCGTGCATCGGTCCGACCCTCGCCTCGGTCAACGCGCTCGCCCTCGAACAGGCCAGCGCCGGACGCGGGGCCATACTGGCCCTCGCGTACTGCCTCGGCCTCGGCGTCCCCTTCGTCCTCGCCGCCATCGCGTTCCGCAAGGCCCTCGGAGCGTTCGGCTGGGTCAAGAGGCACTACGTGTGGGTCATGCGGATCGGCGGCGGCATGATGATCGTCACCGGTGTCCTCCTCCTCACAGGCGTCTGGGACAGCATGGTCTCCACGATGCAGGGCTGGTCCAGCGGTTTCACGGTGGGAATCTGATCCATGAGCAAGACCGACACGACGGACACGACCGACGCGGCGGACGCGAACCCCGCGGCCGGTGACGAGGCGGCGGGCGCCGACCTCTCCACCGCCCCGCGGGAGGAGACCGTCGGCGGCCCCACCCTCGGGGTCGTCGGCTGGATCCGCTGGTTCTGGCGCCAGCTCACCTCGATGCGGGTGGCGCTGATCCTGCTCTTCCTGCTCTCCCTCGGCGCCGTCCCCGGCTCCCTCATCCCGCAGACCAGCGCGGACGAGATGAAGGTCGCCGACTTCAAGAGGGCGCACGAGACCCTCACCCCGCTCTACGAGAAGCTCCAGCTCTTCGACGTCTACAGCTCGGTGTGGTTCTCCGCGATCTACATCCTGCTCTTCGTCTCCCTCATCGGCTGCATCGTCCCGCGCACCTGGCAGTTCGTCGGCCAGCTCCGCGGCCTGCCGCCGGGCGCCCCGAAGCGGCTCACCCGCCTGCCCGCGTACACGACCTGGCGCACCGAGGCCGGCCCCGAGGAGGTCCGCGAGGCGGCCCTCGCCGTCCTCAAGGGCCGCCGCTTCCGGGCCCGTACCGCCGGTGACGCCGTCGCCGCCGAGAAGGGCTACCTCCGCGAGGCCGGCAACCTGCTCTTCCACCTCGCGCTCATCGTGATGCTGGTGGCCTTCGCCTGGGGCCAGCTCTTCAAGTCCGAGGGCGGCAAGCTCGTCGTCGAGGGCGACGGCTTCTCCAACACGCTCACCCAGTACGACGACTTCAAGTCCGGCTCCCAGTTCGGCGTCGACGAGCTGGAACCGTTCAACTTCACCCTGGACAGCTTCACCGGTACGTACGAGAAGAGCGGCCCGCAGCGCGGCACCCCCCGCACCTTCGAGGCCGCCGTCACGTACACCCAGGGCGACGGCACGGACAAGAAGGCGGTCATCCGGGTCAACGAGCCGCTGAAGATCGGCGACTCCAAGGTCTACCTGATCGCCCACGGCTACGCGCCGGTCGTCACCGTCAAGGACGGACAGGGCAGGACCGTCTACCGCGGCGCCGTCCCGCTCCTGCCCATCGACAACAACATCACCTCCACCGGCGCGATCAAGGTGATGGACGGCTACCGCGACAAGAACGGCGACAAGGAACAGCTCGGCTTCAAGGCGTTCTTCGTGCCGACCTTCGCCGGAGCCGGCAAGGGCAGCATGTTCTCCCAGTTCCCCGGGCTCGACTTCCCCGTGATGGCCCTCACCGGCTACCACGGCAACCTGCGCGTCGACTCCGGCCTGCCGCAGAACGTGTACCAGCTCGACACCTCCAAGATGACCCAGTTCAAGGTCGACGGAGGCACCGGAGTCGCCCAGCGGATGCGGCCCGGCGAGACCATGACCCTGCCCGACGGCGCCGGCTCGATCACCTTCGAGAAGGACATCAAGGAGTGGGCGAGCTTCCAGGTCTCGCAGCAGCCGGGTAACGGCCTCGCCCTCACCGGCGCGGTCGCCGCGATCGCCGGACTCACCGGCTCGCTCTTCATCCAGCGGCGCCGGATCTGGGTCCGCGCCGTCCGCGGTGAGGACGGCATGACCGTCGTCGAGATGGCGGGCCTCGGCCGCAGCGAGTCCGCCAAGCTGCCCGAGGAGCTCGCCGATCTCGCGGTCGCGCTCACCGCCCAGGCGCCCCCGGCGCCGGAACCTGCCGAAGCCGAAGCAGAAGCATCAGAAGGGGTCGAGAAGTGATCCTCGCCGCCGAGACCAACGCGAGCCTGGCGCAGATGAGCAACACGCTCGTCTACTCCTCGATGGCCGTCTACACCCTGGCCTTCCTCGCCCACATCGCCGAGTGGGTGTTCGGCAGCCGCAGCAAGGTCGGCCGCACGGCCGCCGCGCTGACGGACGCCGGGACGGCCGCGGCCGCCACCGTGTCCGTGCGGGTCAAGGGGGCCGGGGGCACCACCGTCCTGGACCGGCCGAAGGTCGTCACCCGGTCCGCCGCCGGCGCCCGCGACGTCCCCGACGGCCCCGGCGCGGCCGGCGGCACCGTGAAGGGCGACCTCTACGGCCGGATCGCCGTCTCGCTGACGGTCCTCGCCTTCGCGATCGAGGCGGCGGGCGTGGTCTCCCGCGCGATCGCCGTGCAGCGCGCCCCCTGGGGCAACATGTACGAGTTCTCCACCACCTTCTCCACGGTGGCGGTCGGCACGTACCTCGGCTTCCTGCTCGCCAAGAAGAACGTCCGCTGGATCGGCCTGCCGCTGGTGACCACGGTCCTGCTCGACCTGGGCCTCGCCACCACCTGGCTGTACACCGAGAGCGACCAGCTGGTGCCGGCGCTCGACTCGTACTGGCTGTGGATCCACGTCTCCACCGCGATCTTCTGCGGCGCCGTCTTCTACCTCGGCGCCGTCGCCACCCTGCTGTACCTCTTCCGCGACTCGTACGAGTCCAAGCTGGCGAGCGGCGGCCAGCCCGGCTCCTTCGCCCGCTCCGTCCTGGAGCGGCTGCCCTCCGCGGCCTCCCTCGACAAGTTCTCGTACCGGGTCAACGCGGCCGTCTTCCCGCTCTGGACCTTCACGATCATCGCGGGCGCGATCTGGGCCGGCGACGCGTGGGGCCGCTACTGGGGCTGGGACGCCAAGGAGGTCTGGTCCTTCATCACGTGGGTCGGTTACGCCGCCTACCTGCACGCCCGGGCCACGGCCGGCTGGAAGGGCCGCAAGGCCGCGTACATCGCGCTCATCGCCTTCGGCTGCTTCCTCTTCAACTACTACGGCGTGAACATCTTCGTCACCAGCAAGCACTCCTACGCCGGCGTCTGAGCTGGCACGGGCCCCCGCGCGGGGCCACGCTGGAGGTATGAGCGAGATACCCCGGGGCAGGAGCGAGACCCACGACGGCGACACGCACCTGCTGCGGTACGTGATCGAGCTGCCGCACCCGCAGGCGGTGGTGTGGGCGATGGTCGCGGCGCCCGAGGGACTGCCGTCCTGGCTCTGCGCGGCGGACCCGCTGGAGCCGAGGCTGGGCGGCAGGGTCGTCCTGCGCTGGCTCAACGGCGACACCGAGGTCGCGGGGCGGGTGACCGCCTGGGACCCGGACCACGTGGCCGAGTACACGGTCGGCGCCCCGCACGGACGGATCCGGTTCCATCTGGAACCGACCGCCGACGGGGCGTCGACCGTGCTGCGTTTCACCAACGAGTTCCAGGGCGACCGGGAGCTGCTCCTCGACTGCATGGCCGGCTGGCACGACCACTTCGAGCGGCTGCGGGACGCGCTGGACGGCTCCCCCACGGACTGGCGCCAGTGGACGACCGGACGCTGGGGCGAGCTGCGGGAGCTGTACGCGAGGGACGCGGCGCCCTGGCCCAAGTGGGTGCCCTGACGGCACGTCCCCGGGCCGCGCCTTCCGGAGAACAGCGCGTCCGGGCAGCCGCCCGCCGCGTGGAGGGCGGCGGCCACGCCGGTGACCGGGTCCGTTCCGGCGGGCACGGAAGGAGACGGCGCGCTCGTGGGTCTCCTCCCGCCGCGGGGGTCATCCGTCGGCGCGGGCCCGGCGGCGGGTGTCCAGCCGGTCGCGCAGGGTGAGCCGGCGGCGCCGGTCGCGGCGCTCGCGGACCCGCCGGTCCAGTTCCTCCATCAGCCGGCGGCCCCGGTGCTCGGGGTCGAGTTCGTCGAGGATCCGGTCGACCTCGGCGAGCAGCGCCCCGTACAGCTGCCATCGGCCGGGGTCGGCGAGGGCGAGGGCGAGGAGGCGTTCGGCGGCGTCGTCCCGGCAGGCGCGGGCGGCCCGCAGCTCGCCCGCCAGGCGGGTCTCCGCGGCCTCGGCGCCCTCGCTGCCCCGCGCGGTGACGAGCACGGCGAAGCTGACGAGGGCGTCCGCGGTGTACTGGGCGGTCTCCCGGACGGAGAGGGCGGCCCGGTCCGGCAGCAGCGCGTCCCCGGCGCGGTGTTTCGCCAGGTCGGTGAGGGTGCGGGCGAGGACCCGGAGGACGACGGCGCAGATCTCCAGGGTGTCGAGGCCGGTGCGCAGCACGACCCCGTGGAGGAGGCCCTCCTTGACGCGGGGGTTGAGCCGCAGGCTGTCCTCGGCGGTGCGCAGCGCCCCGTCGACGTCGGCGACGTCGTTGTCGAGGCGGCGGGCCTCGTGGAGGCGCTCGGCGGCCTGCTCGACGGGCGGTGCCCCGGTGAACTCGTCCGCCACGTCGAGGAGCAGCAGGCGCATCCGGCGGGCGAGGTCCTCGATGGAGTCGCCGGCCGTGTCGACCCAGACGGGCGGGACGAGGAAGAGGTTGAAGAGCATGCCGACGACGGCGCCGATGAGGGTCTCCAGGACGCGGTCCCACGCGGTGTCGGAGACCTGCGTGACGCCGAGGACGAGCATGGCGCTGATGGCGACCTCGGGGACGAACTCCTCGACCCGGACGAGCCGCCCGACCAGCAGCGAGGCCAGGATGACGAGGGCGAGGCTCCACCAGGAGAGGCCGACGACGACGCTGAACGCGATGGCGATGAGGACGCCGACGACGACCGAGTTCACCCGTCGGAGGCTGGTGGTGAGGGTGGAGTAGAGCGTGACCTGGACGACGAGGAGGGCGGTGAGGGGGGCCGTGAGGGGGACCGGTTCGCTGCTGAGCCGCAGCGCGACGACGTAGCTGAGGGTGGCCGCCGCCGTGGACCGGACGGTCTGCACGGCGAACGGGTCGCGGCGCAGGCGCGCGAGCCGTCCGTCGTCCCGGTCGTGCCGTCCTCCGTCGCGTGCCACGTTCCACCTCGTCCCGTCGGCCGCCCCGGAGGGGCCCTCTGGACGACCGCCTGCCCGGACGGCCCCGCGCTCATGCGCGGGTGCGTCCGGGCGGACGAGGGATCACCCCCGCTTAGGTGGCAGGCAGCTCGTCGTCGGGGGCTCGCCCTCCGGCCAGGCGGTCTGGACGAAGCGCTGGGTGCCGTCGGGGGCGAGCTCCACGATGGGGACGGCCTTGTTGTACGGGTTGCCGTGGTTGTCGAGACAGATCCAGCCGCTCGCGCCCTGGACCCGCAGCGAGCCCTTGACCTGCGGCCACTGGGTGCCGACGTCGGCGAGTTCCGGGTAGGGGGCGTCGGCCGGGGTGGCCTGGCGGATCGCGTGGACGGCCGTCGCCATCGCGTCGTACGCGACGATCGCCTGCCCGTCCCTGAGCGGTATCGGCCGGGGGTCGGCGCGGGCGATGTCGGTCAGGAAGGTCCGGAAGGCGACGACCGAGCCGCCGGTCGTCGGCACCGGCCGGCCGGGTGCGGGCCTCCAGGCGTCGGGGTGGGCGAGGGCGGCGTACCGGACGGTGAGCTTCTTGCCGAGGGCCGAGCGGTTCAGCTTCTCGTCGGCGCCGAGGTACGAGCCCTCGTCGCCGGTCAGGACGGTGAAGGCGCGGTCGGCGCAGCCGCGGGAGCCGAGCGCGTTGATGAACTGGCGCAGCTGGGTGTGGCGGCCGGCGAAGAAGACGGTCTCGGCGCGGGTGTCGCAGATCAGATGGGTGATCTGGCGGAAGGTGTTGGCGGTGGTGCCCTCTTCGGTGTTGTCCTTCGGCGAGGTGTAGAGCTGCGGTTCGTAGGGGGCGCCCTTGAGGGAGTCGGCGAAGGCCGTCCGCAGGGTGTCGATGTAGTGGTCGCCGGTGCGGGAGTCCTGGACGAGGATCGCGCGGGCCGCGTCGACCCTGCCGAAGTCGGCGAGGGCACGGGCCTCGTCGCTGTTGGTGGGGGAGACCCGGGCGAGGCCGGGGAAGCGGTCGCGGCCGGGGCCGTTGGCGAGGTCGTCGGCGGTGATGGTGGTGCCGACGACGGCGATCCCCGCGCCGGTCAGGGCGGTGACCGCCTCCCGTACCTCGGCGGAGGAGGTGGCGACGCCGGAGACGGCGCGGAGCCGGTCGGGGGCTCCGGTCATGGTGACGAGCCGGTCGACGACCGTGCGCCAGTGGGCGTTGCGGTTGCCGGTGTTGGCGAGGACGAGCCGGATCTTGGGGGTCTCGCTGTTGGACTCGTGGTTGGCCCGGTACTGGTAGGCGTAGGCGCCCTGGAGCTCGCGGAGGATCTTCTCGCGGGTGCCGGGGTCGGTCGCGGTGAGGGGGAGCAGGACGGCGACGGTGGCGTACTCGCCGGCCTTCAGGGTGCCGTTCTCGCGTCCGATGGCGCCGGTGATCGCGGAGAGGGCGGGGACGCCGAAGGCGTGTCCGTCCCCGTTCACGCCGACGCACTCCGCGCTGCCGGAGGGCCGTTCGACCCCGGCCGCGCAGGAACGGTCCTCCGGTTGGAGGAACTTCAGCAGGCCCCAGCCGCCGAGGCCGACGACGAGGGCGGTCACGAGGAGCAGGGTGAGGAGCTTCTGCCGGGGCGTCCAGAAGAAGCGGCGGCGCAGCCGGTCGAACATGGCGTCAGACTCCGTCCTCGCGCCCGGGCGGCAGCGAGAGCTCCCGCCAGGCGCGGATGTCCCGCGGCCAGTGCCCGGCCGCGTCCCACAGTGGACCGCTGCCGGTGAGGTGACGGCCGGAGAGCCGGCGCAGTTCGTACGCGAGCCGGTCGGCGACCTCCTCGTCGGGCAGCGCGAGCGGATCGGTGAGCAGCCATACGGCGTGCAGCAGCCGCCGTACGGAGAGGTGCAGTTCGGCGGCGTCGGGCCCGAGCCCGTCGGGCAGCGCCGGCTCGGCCTCCTGGCCGAGGGCGACGGCCCGGCGCGGGTCGGGTCCGGTGCGGTCCCGCTCGCGCGGGTGGGGGGCGGCGGCGACGAACCGCAGCAGGCCGAGCCAGCCGAGGACGTCGGGGCCGGGGAAGGTGAGCCGGAGGTGGGCGACGGCCTCCGCGGTGTCGCCGAGCGCCAGGTCGTGGTGGAGCCGGTACGGGCCGGGCTGCGGTCCGTAGTGGCGGCGGAGGGTCTCGTGGACGGCCCGCCAGGCGGAGTAGTGCGGGTGGTCGGCGTCCTCGAAGCGGAGCCGGTGCAGCAGCAGGGAGCGCAGCAGCGGGTCGCCGACGAAGTGGCCGGGGTGCTCGGACCAGTGCTCGGCGCGGAGCCGGTCGCGGACGCGGAGGGCGACGTCGCCGTCGAGGGACTCGGCGGCCAGCCGGGCCTGGGCGAGGCGGCGGGCGGACTCCTCGTCGTGGGCGGCGGCGAGGACCGCGTACGGGCCCGGTCTGGGCACCGGCAGGAGGGCGGCGAGGAGGGCGGGGGCGACCGGCACGGGCGCGGAGTCCTCGCGGAGCTCCACGGTGCGGTCGAGGAGGCCGCCGGGGGTGAGGCCGGCGCGGGCGGCGGCCGGGGTCTCGCCGGCGGCGCGGGCGAGCAGGTCGACGCCGAGCGGGCGGCCGCCGGTGAGCCGGTGGACGGCCCGGGAGAGCGTGGCGGGGGCGCTGCCGACCGGGTCGTGGCGGTCGAAGGCGGCGCGGGTCTGGGTGGGAGTGAGCGGGGTGAGCTCGACGGCGAGGAGGCCGGAGCCGATCCGGCCGGTGCGCGGGCAGGGCGCCTGGTGGGCGGTCTCGGGCAGCCGGGCGCGGGTGGCGTGGCGCAGCACCTCGTGCTCGTGCGGCCGGGAGGCGGCGAGGACGACGGTGTGGTCGCGGCGGCCGTCGGAGCGGGCCCGCAGAATCGGTTCGACCAGGGCGCGGCCCACGGGCTCGTGGGCGTTGTCGAGGAGGAGCAGGGGTCTGCCCACCCGGCTGCCGCGGCGCAGCCCGGTGTAGGCGCGGAACAGGTCCTCGGTGAGGGTGAGGACGAGGAACGCCTCGGCCTCCTCGCGGCGCGGTCCGCCCTGCGCGAAGTCGACGGCGAGCTGCTGGAGTCCGGCGCGGCCGCGCCCGCCGGCGGTGCGGTAGCCGCCGAACCACTCCTCGGGGGCCTTCCTGAAGCGGCTGAAGAACTCCTCGACGACCGTCTCGACGGTGGCCTCGGCGACCAGCCCGGCGAAGGGGGCGCCGGCCTCGGCGGCGGTGCCGGCGAGCTTGGCGAGGACCCGGCCGACCCAGGAGGCGGCGGCCGCGCGCCCGGCGTCGACGGTGGCGAGCAGCGGTCCGAGCCGCAGCAGGTCCCGGCGGGCCCGCTCGTCGTCCTCCCGGGTCCAGCCGACCGAGGTGACGGCGACGAGCCCGAGCGCCAGCCGCGGAAACGGTACGGCCCTGACGGCGTCGGTCCGCCGCCCGAGCTGCACGGAGAGCTCCGCCAGCGCACCGGTGACCGGGGACCAGCCCGCCCCGTGGTCGGCCGGCTCCTCGACGCGGGCGCAGTCCAGCAGGGCGAGCGGGGTGAAGTCGCGGTAGCGGTTGCGGACCTCCTTGAGCAGCACGGTCTTGCCCATGCCGCGCCCGCCGGTGAAGACGGTGACCGGCGGGTCCTCGCCGTGCTCGAAGGGCACGCGCCCCTGGCCGTACGGTCCGAGTCCGATGAGCCGCGCGGCCAGTCCGCGAGGATCCAGGACCGCCTCGCGGCCGTACAGCTCTCTGTCCACCCGCCACCCCCGTCGCAGTCAACTCCAGGATAACGAGCGCGTGTTGGGAACAGGAGAGGACAGGGTGCGCTTTTCGGGTCTGTTGCTGAGGCGTTGTCAATCCGTGGCGATGGCGTCGAGTTGTGCCCGCAGGTACCGGTGGGACTCGATGCCGTTGATCGTCGTGCCGGGCGTGCACTCGTAGAAGTACACCAGTGACATCAGCTCCTCCTCGGGCGCGTCGGCCGGCGGCGGCAGTACCCGGTGCCGCCCCGAGCGCCACCTGCCGCCGGTCCAACCCGCCATCAGATCACCGATGTTGACGGTGAAGGCCGCGGGGTCGTACGGCGCGTCCCGCCAGCCGCCGGCGTCCGTGAAGACCTGGAGCCCGCCCTTGCCCGCCTCCCGGTCGAGCACGGTGACCGTGCCGAAGTCCGTGTGCGGGCCGATCCGGAACTGCCCCGGCTCCGGGACGCCCGTCCGCTCCCGCCCCGGATACCAGTTGATGTTGAAACCGAAGGTGGGGTGTCCGGTGTGCCGCGTGAAGAAGTCCCGCTCCTCCCCGAGCGCCACCCCGAGCAGATCGAGCACCCGGTCCGACAGCGTCCTCATCCGCGCGAGATACGCCTCGACCAGGGCCCGCAGCTCCGGTACCTCGGCCGGCCAGACGTTCGGCAGGAACCACTCGGCGTCCACCGCCGGATCACCCGTCGGCTCCTGCGCCGCGAAGGACAGCGACTCCTTCAGGTCGGGCGGGGTGGCCGTCCCCTCCGCGTACCCGTTGGCCTCCGCGCCCGGCCCGAGCCACCCCCGCCCGCCGACCCGCACCGCGTACGCCTCCTTGGCGGCGGCCGGCAGACGGAAGAAGGTCCGCGCCGCCTCCCGGATGGCGCTCCGCAGCCCCGGCTCCACCCCGTGCCCGGTGACCAGCAGGAACCCCGCCTCGCGCAGTGCCCGGTCGACGGCGGGCAGCTGCGGGGCCGGGTCGCGGGAGAGGTCGATCGTGGGCAGGGGCGCGGTCTCACTCGTCACCGATGTCCTCGTTCCAGAGAGCGGGGTGGGCGGCGGTGAACTCCCGCATCAGGGCGACGCATTCGGGGTCGTCGAGCACGACGACCTCGACCCCGTGCTCCGCGAGCCACTCGTGCCCGCCGTGGAAGTTCTCGGCCTCGCCGACGACCACCCGCGAGATCCCGAACTGCCGCACCAGCCCGGAGCAGTACCAGCACGGCGACAGCGTGGTCACCATCGTCGTCCCCCGGTACGAGCGCTGCCGCCCGGCGTCCCGGAAGGCGGCCGTCTCGGCGTGCGTGGAGGCGTCCCCGTCCTGCACCCGCCGGTTCCGCCCCCGCCCCAGCAGTACCCCGTCCGCCCCGTAGAGCGCCGCCCCGACGGGGATCCCGCCCTCGCCGAGCCCGGCGCGGGCCTCGTCCAGGGCGGTGCCGAGCCACCGCCGTGCCTGTTCCGGATCCATGCGGGAAGCCTTCCCCGCCGGACCGGTCCCCTCACGCCCGGCGCGCGGGTCTCACACGAGCGCTTCGGCGGCCTCCTCGTAGGGGAAGAGGGCGAGCGGGGCCTCGTTCCGGAAGAAGGCCGTCGCGCGGGTCATCGCCCCGGCGTCGGCGCGGATGCGGCCGGGGCGGCTGGCGGTGCCGGTGAGGACGCCGCCGAAGCGCATGCGGAGGTAGGCCGCCGAGTGGTGGAGGGTGGTCGTGAGGCCGTCCGCCACCTCGTGTTCGTCGTGGGCCATGGCCGTCACCCCCCACAGCGTGCCGCCCGCCATGCGCTCCTTGAAGTCCGAGTCCGGCACGTTCAGCCAGCCCGACCAGTAGTCGAGGTAGCGCTTGGCCTGCGCGGAGAGGCTGTACCAGTACAGGGGGGAGACGACGACGATGTCGGTGGCCTCCGCCGTGGCCTTCAGCAGCAGCGCCTCGGCCTCGCCGACGTGGTGGCCGCCGGTCTCGTGGCGGCCGTCGCGGAAGTCCGGCAGGGGGAGGTCGTTCAGGTCCACCCAGTGCTGCGGCGTGCCGGCGGGCAGGTGGGCGGCGGCCTCGCGGGCCAGGAGCTCCGAGTTGCCGTCGGAGCGGGAGCTGCCGAGGACGAAGAGGAACGAGCGGTCCGGGCGGTCCGAGCCGGGGGTCGTGTCGAGGGACATGGATGCTCCTGGTTCGTGGATGCGCGCGGGCCTGTTCCCCTGCCAACTGGCCTTCGCGCGCGGGTATTCCGCCTCCGCCCATCGATTCTTCCGATCGGCGCCATCGGAAGGACGCCCCACCGGCCCGTGGACCGGGTCCCGCCCCGCTTCGTAGCGTCGGAGGCATGAGAAACGAGACCAGGGGAACCCTCGAACTGACCCTCGCCATGGTGCTGTCGGGCACGCTGGGCGTCTTCGTCGTGGAGTCGGGCGCCTCGCCCTTCGAGGTGGTGTTCTTCCGGTGCCTCTTCGGGGCGGTCGCGCTCGGGCTGTACAGCCTGGCGCGGGGCTACTTCACCGGGCACGGCTTCACCGCGCGGTCGTTCGGGCTCGCCGTCCTCGGCGGTGTGTTCATCGTCTTCAACTGGGTCCTCCTGTTCGAGGCCTACGCCGCCACCTCCATCTCGCTGGCCACCGTCGTCTACCACACCCAGCCGTTCTTCCTGGTGCTGCTCGGCGCGCTCCTGCTGCGGGAGCGGATCCCCGCCGGGAAGCTGGGCTGGCTCGCGGTCGCCTTCGCCGGGCTCGTCCTCGTCTCCGGGGTGCGGCCGGGGGACACCGGGTCGCTCGCCGGGCTCGGGTACGCGCTGGCCGCCGCCGTGCTCTACGCGCTCGCCACCTTCGTGACCAAGCGGATCACCGGCGTGCGGCCGCACCTGATCGCCCTCGTGCAGGTGGTGGCCGGGGTGCCGCTGCTGCTGCCCTTCGCCGACTTCGGGGCGGTGGCCGGGCTCGGGGCCGGGTGGGTGTGGCTGGCCGGCCTCGGCCTGATCCACACCGGGCTGATGTACGTGCTCATGTACGCCGCCTACGCCAAGCTGCCCACCCCGAAGATCGCGGTGCTCGCCTTCACCTACCCGGCGGTCGCGATGCTCGTCGACTGGGCGGTGTACGGGCACCACATCGGGCTCGTGCAGGCGCTCGGCGTCCCGCTGATCGTCCTGGCCAGCCTGAAGGTCACTCTCGGCCGAGCCGCCGCGCCTGCTCCACGAACAGCCGCACGTGTGCCGGAAGCCGCTTCCCCCGCCGCCACGCGAGCTGCGTGAAGAGGGTGAACGGCGGCTCCCAGTCGAGCGCCACCAGCGCCCCGGACGCCAGCTCCTCCTCGACGGTGATCCGGGGCAGCAGCGCGATCCCGAGCCCCGACGCCACCGCCCGCTTGCTCGCCTCGATCGTGCCGAACTCCAGGAACTCCGCTCCGGAACCCGCCAGCTCCGCCTCGAAGAGGTCGCGGTAGGCGCAGCCCGGCTCGGTGCCGACCAGGGCCGTGCGGGCCAGGTCGGCGGTGGCCGGCGCCGTGCGGGCCGCCGCCAGCGGGTGGCCCGGGGCGGCGACCAGGGCCAGCGGCTCCGGCGCCAGGACCTCCGTCTCCAGCCCCTCGTGCTCGGTCTCGGCCTCCATGAGGAAGCCCAGGTCGTACGTGCCCTGCCGCAGCGCCTGCCGGGTCGCGTCGCCGAGCGTGGGGCGCAGGGCCAGGCGGACGGCCGGGTGGCGGTGGTGGACGTACTCCAGGAGCGGCGGGAGCCGGTAGGTGGTGAGGGACTCCATGGTCCCGATGGTGATCGTCCCGGCGGGCTCCCCGGCGGCGACGGCGGCCCGGGCCTCCTCGGCGAGCTCGGCCATGCGGCGCGCGTACGGCAGCAGCCGCCCGCCGGCCTCGGTGAGCCGGATGCGGCCGCCGAGCCGCTCGAAGAGCTCGGTGCCGAGGGAGGTCTCCAAGGTTCTGACCTGCGCGGTGACGCTGGACTGGGCGTAGCCCAGCTCGGCGGCGGCGCGGGTGAAGGAGAGGACCTCGGCGACCTTCTCGAAGGTCGCCAGGAGCCGCAGCTCCATCAGACGGACCTTCCGGAGGGGGTGCGCGGGGTCCTCACGCGTCCTTCTCCTCGTCGCCCTCGTCGCGGCGCTTCAGCTCGTCCTCGCGGCGGCGCAGGTCCGCCTCCCAGTCCTCGAACAGCGCCTCGTCCCGCTCCTTCTTCTCCTCGGAGAGGGACTTCAGGAACTCGGGGTTGTCGTCCGGGGCCACCCAGCCGCCGCGACCGCCCCGGCCGCCGCCGCGTCCGCCGCCCACCGTGCGCCGGGTCTTGCCGGCGAAGAGCCACACGATCGGTCCGACGACCCAGAACAGCAGGATGATGATGACCCAGACCACCTTGGGCAGGTGCTTGACCTCGTCCTCGGGGGTGTTCAGGCAGTCGATGAAGGCATAGATCGTCAGCGCCAGCGGCAGGATGAACATCAGCGCCCTGAGCATGTGGAACAGCCCCCTGGAAACGGTGGCGGGGGCGCGTCGAGTCGGCCCCGGTGACAAGTCCAGCCTAGCCGGTGACCGATACTTGCCCGTATGGCTTACGACGATCTCCGCTCGCTGCTCAGGGCGCTGGAGCGCGAAGGCGACCTCAAGCGCATCAAGGCCGAAGTCGACCCGTACCTGGAGGTCGGGGAGATCGTCGACCGGGTGAACAAGGCAGGAGGGCCCGCGCTTCTCTTCGAGAACGTGAAGGGCTCCTCCATGCCCCTCGCGATGAACGTGTTCGGCACGGACCGGCGGCTCCTCAAGGCGCTCGGCCTGAAGTCGTACGGGGAGATCGGCGAGAAGATCGGCGGGCTGCTCAAGCCCGAGCTGCCGCACGGCTTCGTCGGCGTCCGCGAGGCCTTCGGCAAGCTGGGCTCGATGGTCCACGTGCCGCCGAGGAAGGTGAAGGACGCCCCCGTGCAGGAGGTGGTCCTGACCGGCGACGACGTCGACCTCGACCGGCTGCCGGCGCTCTTCACCTGGCCCAAGGACGGCGGCTCCTTCTTCAACCTGGGCCTCACCCACACCAAGCACCCCGAGACCGGCGTGCGGAACCTGGGGCTCTACCGGCTCCAGCGCCACGACAAGCGCACCATCGGCATGCACTGGCAGATCCACAAGGACAGCCGGAACCACTACGCCGTGGCCGCCGAGCGCGGCGAGCGGCTGCCGGTCGCGATCGCCTTCGGCTGCCCGCCGGCCGTCACGTACGCCTCCACCGCCCCGCTCCCCGGCGACATCGACGAGTACCTCTTCGCCGGCTTCGTGCAGGGCAAGCGGATCGAGATGGTCGACTGCAAGACCGTCCCGCTCCAGGTCCCGGCACAGGCCGAGGTCGTGATCGAGGGCTGGCTGGAGCCGGGCGAGATGCTGCCGGAGGGGCCCTTCGGCGACCACACCGGCTTCTACACCCCGCAGGAACCGTTCCCCGCGCTGACGATCGACTGTGTGACGATGCGGAAGCGTCCGCTGCTCCAGTCGATCGTGGTCGGCCGGCCGCCGACGGAGGACGGGCCGCTGGGGCGGGCGACGGAGCGTTTCTTCCTGCCGCTCCTCAAGATCATCGTGCCGGACATCGTCGACTACCACCTGCCGGAGTCGGGCGGCTTCCACAACTGCGCGATCGTCTCGATCGACAAGAAGTACCCGAAGCACGCCCAGAAGGTCATGCACGCCATCTGGGGCGCCCACATGATGTCGCTGACCAAGCTGATCATCGTGGTCGACAAGGACTGCGACGTGCACGACCTGCACGAGGTGTCCTGGCGGGCCCTCGGCAACACCGACTACGCCCGCGACCTGACGGTCGTCGAGGGCCCGGTGGACCACCTGGACCACGCCTCCTACCAGCAGTTCTGGGGCGGCAAGGCGGGCATCGACGCCACGAGGAAGCTGCCGGAGGAGGGCTACACCCGGGACGGCGGCTGGCCGGACATGGTGGAGTCGGACCCGGCGACGGCGGCCCTGGTGGACCGCCGCTGGAAGGAGTACGGGCTGTGATGACCACGGCCGCCGTGCCCGGCGCCGAGCCGGGCCGCACGAAGGCGTTCCTGCGGCTCGTGATGATCGAGCACTCGGTCTTCGCGCTGCCCTTCGCCTACATCGCCTCGCTCACCGCGATGTTCCGGCTGGACAAGGAGATCCACTGGTGGACGCTGTTCCTGGTGACGGTGTGCATGGTGGGGCTGCGGACCTTCGCGATGGCCTGCAACCGGATCATCGACCGGGAGATTGACGCGCGTAATCCCCGGACGGCGGGGCGCGAGCTGGTCACCGGCGCGGTGTCGGTGCGCTCGGCGTGGACCGGGGCCGGGATCGCGGTCGTCGTCTTCCTCGGCGCGGCCGCGCTGCTGAACCCGCTCTGCCTGGCCCTGGCGCCGCTGGCCGTCATCCCCATGGTCGTGTACCCGTACGGCAAGCGGTTCACGAACTTCCCGCACGCGATCCTCGGCCTCGCCCAGGCGATCGGCCCGATCGGGGCCTGGCTCGCGGTGACGGGCGAGTGGTCGTGGGACGCCGTGATCCTGGGGCTCGCGGTCGGCGTCTGGATCGGCGGCTTCGACCTGATCTTCGCCTGCCAGGACGTGCAGGCGGACCGGGCGCACGGCGTGATGTCGGTGCCGGCCCGCTTCGGCATCCCGGCGGCGCTGTGGGGTGCCCGGGTCTCCGCCGTCGTCACCACGGGACTGCTGGTCTGGTACGCGCTCGCCACGGACGCCGGCCTCTTCTTCTGGGTCGGTCTGGTGATCGTCGTCGCGGCCTTCTGCTACGAGCACTCGATCGTGAAGCCGCACGACCTGTCGCGGCTCAACAGGGCCTTCTTCACGACGAACGGCTTCATCGGGATCAGCCTCTTCGTCTGCGCCCTGCTCGACCTGCTGGTCCGCGGGCTCACCCCTTAGGCTCGGCGCCATGAACGACGGCAAGCGCACCCCGTGGGTCGTGGGGGTTTCCGGGGCGTCGGGGACGCCGTACGCCGCTTCCGTGCTGAGGGGGCTGCTCGCGGCGGGGGAGAGCGTCGACCTGGTGGTGTCGCGGGCCTCGCGGCTCACGCTGCTCGACGAGACGGGGATCGCCTTCCGGGACGCGCACTGGCGCGAGGACCTGGCGGCGTGGCTGGCGCGGGGGGCCGACGGGAAGCCGGACGCGTACGGAGCCGTGGACGTCGGCGACGTGCGCTACTGGGCGGCCGGGGACCTGGCGGCGGGGCCGTCCTCGGGGTCGTACCCGGCGAAGGGGATGCTGATCGTGCCGGCCTCGACCGCCTCGGTGGCGGGAGTGGCGCTCGGTCTGTCGAAGGACCTCTTGCAGCGGGTGGCGAGCGTGACGCTCAAGGAGCGGCGTCCGCTGGTGGTCGCGGTGCGGGAGACCCCGCTGAGCGGACAGACGCTGAAGCAGATGGTGGCGCTGGACGAGGCGGGCGCCGTGGTGCTGCCCGCCTCTCCGGCGTTCTACGCGGGGGCGACGCACATCCAGGATCTGGTGGACTTCGTCGCGGGGCGGGTGCTCGACGCGGCGGGGGTGCCGCACGAGCTGTACCGCCGGTGGCGGGGGGAACTCGGAGGAGGAGCTCCGGGGGTTCCCCGTGCCGGTTAGCGCTTCTTCGCGGCCTTCTTCACGGCCCGCTTCGATGCGGTGGTGGGCTGGTGGGCACGCGAGCGGTTGGCCAGGTCCTGCAGCTCGCGCATACGGGCGTAGGCCATCTCGATCGTGTACACGGTGTCCTCACTCCTGAAAGATCGTCTTTGATCCACTGAAAGATTCGCAGGGCTGTGACCCTGCATGCCTTAGATTCTACACCTAAACTTGCGGTATCGCTGGACAATGGAAGGTCGTATACCTATGGACGCCGTGGACAGGCAGCTCATCCAGGCCCTGCGCGAGAACGGCCGCGCCTCGTACGCCGAGCTGGGCCGGCTCGTCGGGCTCTCCGGCCCCTCCGTCACCGACCGCATCAACCGCCTGGAGGCGGCCGGGGTCATCACCGGCTACCGCGCCACCGTGGACGCCGCCTCGCTCGGCCTCGGCGTCACCGCCCTCATCGGCATCTCCCTCTCCGACGCCGCCGACCACGAGGACGTGGCCCGCCGGCTGAAGGACCTCGCCGAGATCGAGGACTGCTGGTTCATCGCCGGCGACGACTCCTTCATGCTCAAGGTCCGCGCCAACGACGTCGACGGCCTGGAGAAGACGATCCGCCGGCTCTCCGGCACCAAGGGCGTCTCCCGCACGCGGACCACGATCGTGCTCTCCACCAAGTGGGAGAACCGGGTCGGAGAGCTGCCGGAAGAGGACTGACGCGAAGCGGCGATGGGGGTACCTCCCGCCCGAAGGGCGGGGGAGTACGGTGGGCGAAGCCTGATTTCGTCGGATACATGGGAGGCGGCCGCATGGACGCGGGGCTCAAGCGGGAGCTGGAGCAGAAGGTGCTCGCCGGGGAGCGGCTGAGCCGTGAGGACGGCATCGCCCTCTACGACTCCGACGACCTCGCCTGGCTCGGCGGTCTGGCCCACGAGGTCAGGACCCGCAAGAACGGCGACGTGGTCCACTTCAATGTCAACCGGCATCTGAACATGACCAACGTCTGCACCGCCTCCTGCGCCTACTGCTCCTTCCAGCGCAAGCCGGGCGAGAAGGACGCGTACACGATGCGCATCGAGGAGGCCGTCCGCCTCGCCAAGGCGATGGAGAACGAGAACCTCACCGAGCTGCACATCGTCAACGGGCTCCACCCCAACCTGCCCTGGCGGTACTACCCGCGCTCGCTGAGCGAGCTGAAGAAGGCGCTGCCGAACGTCTCGCTGAAGGCCTTCACCGCCACCGAGATCCACCACTTCGAGACCATCTCGGGCATGTCGGCCTCCGACATCCTCGACGAGCTCATCGAGGCGGGTCTGGAGTCGCTGACCGGCGGCGGCGCCGAGATCTTCGACTGGGAGGTCCGGCAGCACATCGTGGACCACCGCACCCACTGGGAGGACTGGTCCCGGATCCACCGCCTCGCCCACGAGAAGGGCCTGAAGACCCCCTCGACGATGCTGTACGGGCACATCGAGGAGCCGCGCCACCGCGTCGACCACGTGCTGCGGCTGCGGGAGCTCCAGGACGAGACCGGCGGCTTCCAGGTCTTCATCCCGCTGCGCTACCAGCACGACTTCGTGGACATGCAGGACGGCAAGGTCCGCAACAGGCTCCAGGCGCGGACGACGATGGCGACCGGCGCGGAGGCCCTGAAGACCTTCGCGGTCTCCCGGCTCCTCTTCGACAACGTGCCGCACGTCAAGGTCTTCTGGGTCATGCACGGCGTCCAGACCGCCCAGCTCGCGCTCCAGCACGGCGCCGACGACATGGACGGCTCGGTGGTCGAGTACAAGATCACGCACGACGCCGACAACTACGGCACGCCGAACAAGCTGGGCCGCGAGGACCTGCTGGAGCTGATCCGCGACGCCGGCTTCCGGCCGGTCGAGCGGAACACCCGGTACGAGATCATCCGCGAGTACCCGGGCCCGGACGCCGGGCTGCGGGAGTCGCCGCAGCCGATGCGGGTCTGACGTCCTCGTGAGAAGAGGCCCGGCGGGGGATCCCC
>NZ_JBHTST010000076.1:0-37724 GCF_042794995.1 Streptomyces sp. NPDC056503 | reverse complement strand
GGCCCGCGCATGGACAGGGGCGGGGATCAGGCCCTGGCCTCGCCCACCTCCGCGGCGATCGGCTCGCTCTCCGGCTTCCGCTTCAGCGAGGACATCACCAGCGTGACCACGCTGCCGACCACCGCCCAGGCGGAGAGCACCAGCATCGAGGCGGTCATGTCGTTGCCCTTGAAGTACGCGATCGAGCGCGCCGCCCAGGTGCCGGCGCCCGGCGGCAGGGCCGGGCCGATCGCCTTCCAGAACGGCGGCAGCATCGGCGCGGGGAAGGCGCCGCCGGCGCTGGGGTTGCCGAGGACGACGACGAGCAGGATCGCCAGGCCGATGCCGACGATCCCGAAGACCGACTGGAGGGCGAGGGTGGCCGCGCCGACCGCGAAGACGACCAGGGTGCCGAGCCCCCACAGGGCGGCGACGGAGCCGGGCAGGGCGCCCAGGATCGGGCCGACGATGATCGCGCCGCCCAGGCCGCCGAGGACCGAGTAGAGCGCGAGGACGCCGAGCCGGATGATCGCCCGCTCGCGGTTGGCCGGCCGGGAGCCGGCGCTGATGGCGAGGATCGCGGCGCAGATGTAGCCGCCCACGCACCAGCCGACCACCAGGTAGAAGGCCGAGAGCCCGTCGAAGTCCTGCGGCGAGGCGGGGGCCACGTCGACCGTCCGCACCTCCCGCCGCTGGGCCGCCTCCACCTGGGTGAAGATCTTCTCCAGGGAGGACGAGAGCACGGTGCCGCCGCCGGAGGCGACGAGCAGGGTGTCGGTGCGGCTCGCCGGGTTCACGATCAGGGCCCCGTCGATCTCCCGGTCCAGGATCTTGTCCCGGGCCTCGTCCGCGTCGGCGACCGCCCGCGGGTCGAGCGGGTCGCCGGGCAGCTTCTCCAGCTCGCCGACGAGGGTGGCGGACACCTGCTGGGGCGCGACCACACCGAAGGGCACGTCGCTCGGTTTCGGGTTGTGCAGGGCCCCGACGTACGAGGTGATGAAGAGGAGCTGGAGGGCGAAGACCCCGACGACGAGCAGGGCGGCTCGGGGGGTGACGGCGCTTTTCAGTTCGTCGACGAGACTCATGCCCCCCAGGTTCCGGCGAGGGGGCCGTCTCCGCAGGTGGGAGGGGGCCGAACGGCTGAGGGTGGCACCCCGCCCTTCATGTCGTACTCATGTTCGAAAGGGGCTGTCGTGCCGGGCTCTCCGGCGGCCTGAACGCGCCCGTGGGGGAGGGGTGCTGACGACGCGCCAGTTTTTACCGACGCGTAACTTCCCAGTCGGTAACACCCGTGCGTAACTTGGCTGAAGAGCATCCCCACTTGTGGTCCGGACCGCAGGGCACAGCACCCCCACCATCCCCTTGAGCCGCAAGGAGATCGCCCGATGCTGCCCCGGAACGACCACGACCCCCGCACCCCCCGGACCTCCCGCGACCGGACCCCCTGGAAGCACCTCGCCAGAGTCCTGTCCGTCCTGCTCCTGGCCGTCGCCGCCGTCCTCGCCCCCACCGCCACCGCCCAGGCCGCCGCGCCGAGCCGGGGCTGGAACGACTGGTCCTGCAAGCCCTCCGCCGCCCACCCGCGCCCGGTCGTCCTCGTCCACGGAACCCTCGGGAACTCCGTCGACAACTGGCTCGCCCTCGCCCCGTACCTGGTGAACCGCGGCTACTGCGTCTACTCGCTCGACTACGGGCAGCTGCCGAACGTGCCCTTCTTCCACGGCCTCGGCCCCATCGAGCGGTCCGCCGGACAGCTCGACGCCTTCGTCGACCGGGTCCTCGCCGCCACCGGCGTCCCCGAGGCCGACCTCGTCGGCCACTCCCAGGGCGGCATGATGCCCCGCTGGTACCTCAAGTTCCTCGGCGGCGCCGAGAAGGTGAACGCGCTCGTCGGCATCGCCCCCGACAACCACGGCACCACCCTGCTCGGCCTCACCAAGCTCCTCCCGCACTTCCCCGGAGCCGAGGACCTGATCAAGGCGTCCACCCCGGGCCTCGCCGACCAGATCGCCGGCTCGGCCTTCCTCACGAAGCTCAACGCGGGCGGCGACACCGTGCCCGGCGTCCGCTACCACGTCATCGCGACCCGGTACGACGAGGTGGTCACGCCCTACCGCTCGCAGTTCCTCTCCGGACCGGACGTCACCAACGTCCTCATCCAGGACAAGTGCGCGCTCGACCTCTCCGAGCATGTGGCCATCGGCACGGTGGACCGGGTCGCCTTCCACGAGGTCGCCAACGCCCTCGACCCGGCCCACGCCACCCCGACCACCTGTCTGTCGGTGATCGGCTAGCCGCTCGACCCCGGCGGCTCAGCCCCGCCGGGTCCGCCGCCGCGTCGCCCCGAACAGCACCGCCGCGCCGGTCGCCAGCACACCGGCACCGCCCAGCGCGAGATACGGCGTGGCGCCGTCCCCGCCGGTCTCAGCCAGCTCCACGGCCCCACCGGCGGGGGCGGGCGCGGGCGGGGCCGACGTCGCCGCCGCCTCCGGGCCGGTGGACGCGTCGGCGTCACCGTGCCCGCCGTGCTCGACCGTCGAGTGCTCCCGGCCCTCCTCGATCTGCTCGTCGGAGGGCGCGGAAGCGGTCGGCGCGGCGGCGGACGGGGCCGGGGCGGCCGGCGCCGAAGAGGACGGAGCGGTGGCCGACGGCACGGTCGACGCGGTGGCCGGCGCCGTCGGAGCCGTACCCCCGCCGCCCTGCTGCTCCGACCCGAACACCACGTCGGAGCAGGTGTAGAACGCCTCGGGGGAGTCGGACCGCTGCCAGATCGAGTAGATCAGGTGGCGGCCCGACTTCGCCGGCACCGTCCCCTCGAAGACGTAGTCGCCGTCCCGCATCCCGGGATCGGTCACCGTCACGAACGGCTCCGCCTCCAGGTCGGACCACTTCAGCGGCCGCGTGGGGTCGTACCCGTCCTTCGTCACGTACAGCGCGAACGAACCCTTGTGCGGCGCCGTCCCCTTGTACCGGAAGGTGTGCTTCCCGGGCGCGAGCCTCGACGACGGCCAGTCCGCCCGGGCGAGGTCGAGGCCCTTGTACTTGTCGTTGCCCGCGCTGCACAGCTTCCCGTCCGGGATCAGCGCCCGGTGCTGCCCGGCCGCGTTCGCGATGTTCACCCCGTTCCAGTCGTAGAACGCCTGCGGCCCGCTCGCGGCCACCGCCGCCTTGCACGCCGCCGACGACGGCGACTCGGGCCCCTCCGCGTAACAGGCCGCGACCCTGCTCACCGGATCGGTCATCGATCCGTGCGCGAAGGCGGGGGAGCCGGCGAGCCCGGCGAAGGCGACCGCGGCGGAGGCGGTGAGGACGGCGGCCGTACGGCGAGACGTCATGGGGGGACACTCCTGGGACGAGGGTTCGGACGTGGGGGGTTGCTCCGCACGCTAGCCCCCGGAATCGCCGAAGAAGGCCCAGGAGAAGGGCGGATGGCGATTCTTAGGACCGCTTTAAGGCCCAGGAAAGAGCCCCCTCAGGAAGCCCCGGCGAAGGCGGCGGCGATCGGTTGGAAGCCGCTGTGCCGCGCACCCGTGGACGGTCCGCGCCGAGGGACCGCTCCGCCGGTACCGCGCCGCCGCCCGTTCCTCGTGGCAGCCCTCACCCCGCCGGGCGGTAGCGCCGCTCCGGGCGTCCCGTGCCGCCGTACCGGAGCGTCACCTCGGCGCGGCCCGTGGCGGCGAAGTGCTCCAGGTAGCGGCGGGCGCTGACGCGGGAGAGCGAGCCGGCCTCCGCGCACTCGGAGGCCGAGAGGCCCTCGGGACGGGCGCGCAGGATGCCCTCCACCAGCTCCGCCGTGTGCGCGGCCAGGCCCTTCGGGAGCTCGCGGGAGCCGCGCGGCCGGGTGCCGAAGATCTGGTCCACGTCCTCCTGGCGCGCCTCGTCCAGACCGTCGAGCCGGGTGCGCAGCGAGGCCACGTGCCGCAGCTGCTCGTGGAGCGCGGCCTGGTTGAAGGGCTTGATCAGGTAGTGCAGGGCGCCGGCCCGCAGCGCCGCCCGGACCATGCCCGCGTCCCGGGCCGCCGTGATGAAGAGCGCGTCCATCGAGAGACCGGCCCCGCGCAGCTCGCGCAGCACCCCGATCCCGTCCATGTCCGGCAGGAAGATGTCGAGGAGGAGCAGGTCGGGCCGGAGCCGGTGGGCGGCGCGCAGCGCCTCCGCGCCGGTGTGCGCCACACCGACGACGGAGAAGCCCGGCACGGCCGACACGTAGCGGCTGTGCAGCTTGGCCACCATGAAGTCGTCGTCGACCACCAGCACCTTCGTCACGCCGGACACGGTAGGTCGCGACCACAAGGACCACAACGTCCGTTGGTTGCGGAAGCGCGACAGCTTCCTCACGCGCGGGCAACATGTGGCCCACTTCACTTCTCCCGGGCCCGTCCCGGAATCCACCCCCAACCACCGAGAGGCGGCCTCGTGCGTCTTCGCACCCCCTTCGCCCTGCTCGGGGCGGCGCTGCTGGTGCTCGTGGGGCCGCCGCTGCTCACCCCCGGCAGCGGCCCCGACACCGGCACCGACATTCCCGGCCTGCGGTTCATGGTCCCCAACACCCCCGGCGGCGGTTACGACATCACCGCCCGCACCGCGGCGAAGAACGCCGAGGAGGCCGGGCTCACCGGCGACATCGAGGTCTTCAACCTGCCCGGCGCGGGCGGCACCGTCGGCCTCACCCGCCTCGTCGGCGAGCGCGGCGACGGCCGGATCGCCATGTCGATGGGGCTCGGCGTCGTCGGCGCCGTCCACACCAACAAGACCCCCAGGACCCTCGCCGACACCACCCCGATCGCCCGGCTCACCGAGGAGCAGGACATCGTGGTGGTCTCCAAGGACTCCCCGTACACGACCATCCAGGAGCTGCTGGCCGCCTGGAGGAAGGCCCCCGGGAAGCTGCCCGTCGGCGGCGGCTCCTCGCCCGGCGGCCCCGACCACCTCGCGCCGATGCTGATGGCCCGGGCCGCCGGCATCCCGCCGAAGGAGGTCAACTACATCCCCTTCGACGGCGGCGGCGAGCTCCTCGCCTCCATCCTCGGCTCCAAGGTCGCCTTCGGCGTCTCCGGCGTCGGCGAGTACCTCGACCAGATCGAGGCCGGCGAGCTGCGCCTGCTCGCCGTGACCGGCGCCGAGCGCGTCCCCGGTCTCGACGCCCCCACCCTCCGCGAGGCCGGACTCGACACCGAGTTCACCAACTGGCGCGGCATCGTCGCCCCGCCCGGCCTCACCGACGCCGAGCGGGAGCGGCTCGTCACCCTCGTCACCGAGCTGCACGACTCGCCCCAGTGGCGCGAGTCGCTGAAGACCCACGGCTGGACCGACGCCTTCCTGCCCGGCGAGGAGTTCGGCGCCTTCCTCACCGAACAGAACACCCGCGTCGACACGGTGCTGAAGGAGCTCGGACTGTGACCACCCCCCCGAGGCCCCCGCTCAAGGACCGGCTCAAGGACCGCTCCGAGCTCGGTGTCAGCGCCCTGCTGCTCCTGCTCGGCGTCCTCGTCCTCACCGACGCCCTCACCCTCGACGTCGACGTCTCCGCCCGCGGCCCCGTCGGCCCCGCCACGGTCCCCCTCCTCGTCGGCGGCGGCCTGCTCGTCGTGGCCGTCCTCCTCGCCCTCGACGTGCTCCACGGCGGCCGCGGCGAGGCCGAGGGCGGCGAGGACGTCGACCTCGCGGCCCCCGCCGACTGGCGCACCGTCCTCCTCCTCGTGGGCGTCTTCCTCGGCTTCGCCGTCCTCATCGGCCCGCTGGGCTTCCCGGTCTCCGGCGCCCTGCTCTTCTGGGGCGCGGCCCACGCCCTCGGCAGCCGCCACCTGACCCGCGACCCGCTGATCGCGGCCGCCCTCTCCCTCCTCACCTACGGCGTCTTCGACCGGCTGCTGGGCGTTCCGCTGCCCGGCGGCCCGCTGATGGGAGTGCTCTGACCCATGGAATCCCTGACCTCCCTGATGGACGGCTTCGGCACCGCCCTCACCCCGGTCAACCTGCTGTGGGCCGCCGTCGGCGTGCTCCTCGGCACCGCGATCGGCGTGCTGCCCGGCATCGGCCCCGCCATGGCCGTCGCCCTGCTCCTCCCGGTGACGTACGGCCTCGAACCGACGGGCGCGTTCATCATGTTCGCCGGCATCTACTACGGCGCCATGTTCGGCGGCTCCACCACCTCGATCCTGCTCAACACCCCCGGCGAGAGCGCGGCCGTCGTCGCCGCCATGGAAGGCCATCCGATGGCCAAGGCCGGGCGGGGCGCGCAGGCGCTCGCCGCCGCCGCCATCGGCCACTTCGCCGGCGGCATGATCGGCACGATGCTGCTGGTCGTCCTCGCCCCCACCGTCGCGGCCCTCGCCGTCGACATCGGCGCCCCCGACTACTTCGCCCTGATGGTCCTCGCCTTCATCGCGGTCACCTCGGTCCTCGGTTCCTCCCGGATCCGCGGCGTCGCCTCGCTGCTCGTCGGCCTCACCATCGGCCTGGTCGGCCTCGACCAGCTCACCGGCCAGCAGCGGCTGACCTTCGGCTCGCTCCAGCTCGCCGACGGCGTCGACGTCGTCATCGTCGCGGTCGGCCTCTTCGCCATCGGCGAGGCCCTGTGGGTCGCCGCCCATCTGCGCCGCACCTCCGGCCGGCCCGTCCCCGTCGGGCGTCCGTGGCTGGGCCGCGAGGACCTGAGGCGCACCTGGAAGCCGTGGCTGCGCGGCCCGTTCCTGGGCTTCCCGTTCGGCGCGATCCCGGCCGGCGGCGCGGAGATCCCGACCTTCCTGTCGTACGTGACGGAGAAGCGGCTCTCCCGGCACAAGGAGCAGTTCGGCAAGGGCGCCATCGAGGGCGTCGCCGGACCGGAGTCGGCCGCCTCCGCCTCCGCGGCCGGCACCCTCGTCTCCATGCTGACGCTCGGCCTGCCGACGACCGCCGTCGCCGCGGTGATGCTCGCCGCCTTCCAGCAGTACGGCATCCAGCCCGGCCCGCTCCTCTTCGAGCGGGAGCCCGAGCTGGTGTGGGGCCTGATCGCCTCGCTCTTCGTCGGCATGGTCCTGCTGCTCGCGCTCAACCTGCCGCTCGCGCCCGTCTGGGCGAAGCTGCTGCGCATCCCGCGCCCGTACCTCTACGCCGGCATCCTGTTCTTCGCCGCCGTCGGCGCGTACGCGGTCGGCGGCGAGGCCCTCGACCTGGTCGTCCTCCTGGTGGTCGGCCTCCTCGGTCTCGGCATGCGCCGCTACGGCCTGCCGGTGCTGCCGGCGGTCATCGGCGTCATCCTCGGCCCGGCCGCCGAACAGCAGCTGCGCCGCGCCCTCCAGATCAGCGACGGCTCCGTCACCGGCCTGGTGAACACCCCGTTCTCGGTGACCGTCTACGCGATCGTGCTGCTCCTGCTGGTGTGGCAGCCGCTGCGGAAGGTGGTGACCCGCCGGCGCGCCGAGGCCCGAGCGGCGGAGTCGTACGACGATATAGAAGGCCCAACGCGCCGATGAAGGAGTGAGTTTCGGACAAGGGGAGTCCGGATCCGGTATCCCTGGCGGGCGAAAGTCTCCCCCCACCCCGAAGGGACACCCCCCATGCGCGTCCGACTCGCCCTCGCCGCCACCGCGCTCCTCGCCGCGGCCGCCGCCCCTCTCGCCCACGCGGGAGGGGCGGACGCCTCCGCCGTCGACCCGGCCGGCCGGCTCGCGGACTTCCTCACGATCGACCCGGCCGGTCTCCTCGGCGCCGACGGCACGGTCACCCTCTCCGGTACCTACCGCTGCCTCGACGACAGCGCCGGACCGGTCTTCGTCAGCTCCACCCTCCGCCAGCAGGACCGTTCCGCCGGGATCGGCGGCACCCGGGCCGTCTGCGACGGGCTCCTCCGCACCTGGACCAACACCTCGGTGGTGAAGGACCCCGCCTACCAGCCGGGCGAGGCCCGCGTCGAGGGCACCCTCATGCAGCTCGCCCCCGAGGGCGGACTCGGCCTCCCCGCCCCTGGCTTCCGCGCCGTCGAGGACGCCCCCGTCACCCTCGGCTAGCCATCGAGACGGACTCGGCCGAGCAGTGCCACCAGGCCCTTCCGGCCCAGCCGTTCCAGCTCGTCGAGGGCGGCCACGGCCCGCTCGGCCGCCTCCGGGTCCGAGACGGCCAGCCCGCTCGCCGCGAACTCGTCCTCGTCGAGCCGGAGCACCTCGCTGCCGTCCGCCGACACCCACAGGTCCAGATCCAGGTCCTCGACCGTCACCCCGGCCGCCCCGAACCCGGCCGGCCGGGTGATGTCGCAGTACCAGCCCTTGAGCCCGCCCTCCGCCGACCAGACCTCCTTCACCGTGTACCAGCGGTCGGTCCAGTAGTGCTCGACGAAGACGTCACCCGGCTCGAAGCGCACGAACCCGAAGTCCCGCACCCCCGGCGCCGCCCACGGGGCCCGCACCGAGAGCCGCGTCGCCGACTCCGTCACCACCTCGGCGGGATAGCGGATCTTCAGCCGCCCCGCCTTCCACAGCGCCACCTCAACCGAGCGCCCTGACATAACGCACCTCCGTCGCCCCGATCTCGTACCCGAACCACTTGTTGATCGCCAGCATCGGCCCGTTCTCCGCGTCGTTCCCGGTGAACGCCTCCACGCAGCCCGCCGCCCGCGCCCGGTGCAGCGACACGTTCTTGGCGAGCTTGGCCAGACCGCGGCCGCGGAAGGCCGGGGCCGTCCCCGTCATCCCCGTCGCGTACCGCCCGAGGCCGTCGGTCTGCGCGGCGCTGAACGCGGCCGGCACCCCGTCCACCACCGCCACCGTCGTCAGCGCCCGGTCGTGCAGCGGATGGTTCCAGACGGTCTCCAGCCAGTGCGCGTAGTCGTCCAGCTCCGTCGGCACGTCACTCGGCTCGTCGGCGGTGGTCGCCGCGTCCAGCGCGAAGACCGGCCGCGGATCCGCCGCGAACTCCTCGGCCGTCACCACCTCGACACCGGCCGGCGGCGCCTGCAGCGGCGGCAGCCCCGCCGTCAGGTCCAGCCGCAGGAAGTACGCGGAACGGCTCGGCGCGTACCCCCGCCGCTCCGCGTAGCCGCGGTTCGCCGGCTCGTCGAGGACCCAGCTGTAGAGCGTCGTCGCACCCCGCTCGGCCAGGTGCTCCTCGGCCGTGCGCACCAGCAGGGTCCCCGCGCCGAGCCCCCGACGGGCCGGATCCACGTACACGTTGAGCCGGCCGATGCCGGGCTCCGGGGCGTCGTGGGCGACCGAGACCTGCGCGGTCCCGATCACCTCGCAGTCCTCGGTCAGCGCCACCAGCGGCCGGCCGTGGGAGTCGGGATGGGCATGGGCCCAGTCGAAGGCCAGCTGTTCGGCGGTGGCCAGCATGTGGGGGAGGGCCGCGCGCCGGACGCGGGCGAAACCCTCGGCGTCCTCGGGCCGTACGTCACGGACGATCACAGTCATGGGGCCGCACGCTACGGGCGGGGCCGCGCTGCCGCCTCCCATTTTCCGGTGGGGTGGGGGCAGAATCGGGTGGGTGACACTGACACTCGACGTGGACCACCAGTCCACCACCGCCCCCTACGAACAGCTGCGCGCCCAGATCTCGGAGCGCGCCCGGTCGGGGAGACTCCCGGTCGGCTACAAGCTGCCGACGGTCCGGGGACTCGCGGAGCAGCTGGGGCTCGCCGCGAACACGGTCGCCAAGGCGTACAAGGCACTGGAGTCCGACGGGGTCATCGAGACCCGGGGCCGGCACGGCACCTTCGTCGCGGCGGCCGGTGACGCCGCGAGCCGCCGGGCCGCCTCCGCCGCGGCGCAGTACGCCGAGGAGGCCTACCGGCTGGGGCTCACCAGGGACGAGGCCGAGGCCGCCGTGCGGGACGCCCTCAGGGCCGCGTACGACTCCGAGTGACGGCCCGGGCCCGTCGGGAAGCTCCCCGGCGGGCCCGATCCCTCACCGGTCCCTCAAGGGGTCCCGGTCCCTCAAGGGGTCCCGGTCCCTCGAAGGCCCCGATCCCTCACAGATAGAGGCCGGGGGCGGGGGAGCGCTGTTCCGGCAGTTCGGTGGGGGAGGCCCCGCGCCGCAGCGCGAACAGCTCGGCCAGCGTGGCGCCCCCGCCCGGCACGTCCTCGTCGCGCCCCAGCCACGCCGCCGACTCGGCCCGGGTCAGCGGTCCGACCTCGATCCGGGCCAGGCAGCGGCCCGGGCGCACGATCGCCGGGTGCAGCCGCTCCAGGTCCTCGTTGGTGGTGAGTCCCACGAGCACGTTGCGGCCCTGGCCGAGCAGACCGTCCGTCAGGTTGAGGAGGCGGGACAGCGCCTGGCCCGTGGCCTCCTTGGCGCCGCCGCGGATCAGCTCGTCGCAGTCCTCCAGGAGCAGCAGCCGCCACCGCTCCTTCTCCGTGCCGTCGCCTTCCTCGCCGATGGCGATGTCCATCAGGTAGCCGATGTCGTTGAAGAGCCGCTCGGGGTCGAGCACGCAGTCGACCTGGCACCAGTCCTGCCAGGACCTGGCGAGGGTGCGCAGGGCGGAGGTCTTGCCGGTGCCGGGCGGGCCGTGCAGCAGCAGGAGCCGCCCGGTGACGTCCTCCGGGGTCAGCTTCATCAGCCGGTCCATCGCCTCGGCCACCGGCGCCGTGTAGTTGGGCCGGGCCTCGTCCCAGGTGTCGGCGCTGATCCGGCGGGTCATCCGGCGCGGGCCGCGCTGCGGGGCCAGGTACCAGAAGCCCATCGTGACGTCCTCGGGCTCGGGCTCCGGCTCGTCCTTGGCGCCCTCCGTCGCCTCGCCGAGGACCCGCGCGGCGAGCTCCGGGTCGGTCGCCGTCACGGTGACGTCGGCACGGTGCTTCCAGCGGGAGGAGAGGATCGTCCACCCCTCGCCCTCGGCCAGGACGGAGCTGCGGTCCTCCTCCTTCGCGCCCCACAGCACCCGGGCGCCGGGCGGCAGCAGCGTCGCGTCGGACTTCGCCCGGTCCAGGGTGAGGCCGTGCGCGTGCGGCTGCTCCCCGGTCGTGAACCGGTCGAGGAAGAGCGCGTCCATGACGTCGTTCGGCGAGTCGCTGTCGTCGAGGTTGACCACGACCGGCAGCGGCTTGTGCGGCCCGGGCGGTACGGCGGGGGTGTCTGGCATGCCGCCATGATCCGCCAACCGCCCGGGCGGCGCACCGGGTTTTGCCCGGGTTCAGATCCAGTGTCCGCGCAGCGCGCCGCGGGTCCTGCGGGCGAGCGCGTACCCCTTCGTCAGCGCCCGGTCGGCGGCGAAGGTCCGGCCCACGGCACGCCCTTCGAGGAGGTGGACGAACTCCGCGAGGGTGGTGGAGCGGCGCACGGTCACCCGCTCCAGGGCGTACGGCCCCTGGCGGCGGCGGGCGAGCGCGTTGCCGACCGCGAGCGCCTGGGAGAACCCCGTCTCCCGGACGGCGGCCCGCACCCGGCGGCTGGAGTAGCCGTACGGATAGGCGAAGGAGTCGGGCGCGGCGCCGAGCTCCTCGCCGATCAGCTCCCGGCAGCGCAGCGCCTCGAACCGCAGTCGCCGCGCGTCCAGTTGGTCGAGCTGCGGGTGGCTGTGGCTGTGCCCGCCGATCTCGGCCCCCGCGGCGGCCAGTTCGCGCACCTGCCCCCAGGAGAGCATCGTGTCGAGGGCGCCGCCGGTGGAGTGCCGCCCGGGCAGCCAGCCGCTGGTGACGAACACGGTGCTGGCGAAGGAGCGCTCCGCGAGCACCGGAAGGGCGTGCCGGTGCACGCCCTCGTACCCGTCGTCGAAGGTGACGAGCACCGGCCGCGGGGGCAGCGCCGCGCCGCTCCGCCAGGCGGCGGCGAGCGCGGCCGTGGTGACCGGCGTGAACCCCCGCCCGGCCACCACGTCCATCTGCGCGGCGAACGCCTCGGGCGTCACGGACAGCCCCAGCGTCGCGGCCGCCGGCTCGGGCGCGACGGCGTGGTACATGAGGATGGGCACGGGTTCGGGCGCGGCGCCGCCCCCGGCGGGGACCGCCACCCCGCGTACGGGCTCCGCCCCGGCGGCGGGCGTCTCGTCCCGGCGGCCCGCGCCCGTGGGGGTCGTGCTCACGCGGCCGCCCCCTTCGGCTCCGGGGCCCCGGTCTCCCGGGGTACGTCCTCCGGGACGATCGGGCCCCACGCGAAGGTGGGGGAGCCGCCGCGGCGGGCGCGGAGGGTGCCGAGGGCGTAGCCGCCGGCGGCCAGCGCCACGCCCGTGACGATGGCGCCGGCGCGGCCCGCGCCGCCCGGCCGGCCGAGCAGGGTGTCCCGCATCCCGCGCAGCACTCCGGCGGGCAGCACCCGACTGGTGTAGCGCCGCTCGGACTCCAGGCCCTTGCCGGCGCCGACGCTCTGGGCGACGAGGGCCTTCGACAGGCCCTCCGCGTAGACGCGGGTGCGGAAGTAGGCGAAGCGCTCGCGGGCGGCCGGCACCTTGTGGTGGATGACCGCCCGGTCGTCGATGAGCAGGACCGCGCCCGGTACCGCTCCGGCCAGCCGGATGCAGAGCTCGGTCTCCTCGCAGCCGAGCGGGCGCCGGTCGCCGTCCCGGCCGATGCCGGTGGCGAAGCCGCCCGCCGCGTCGAAGGCGGTGCGCCGGAACGAGGCGTTGCCGCCGAGCACGTTGCGGACCCGCGCCCGGCCCGGGGGCAGTCCCCGGTACGTACAGCCGACGACCCAGTCGAACTCCTCGGGGAACCAGACGGGCCGGCGGCCGGAGGCCCAGACGGGCAGCGTGCGCCCGCCGACGGCGACGACCTCCGGGTCCTCGTAGCCGGCCGCCAGGTGGTGGAGCCAGTCGCGCTCCGCCACCGCGTCGTCGTCGAGGAAGGCGACGAACTCGCCGCGGGCGGCGGCGATCCCGGTGTTGCGGCCGGAGGAGAGGCCGCGGGGACCCGCGTTGGCGAGCACCCGCACCTCCTCGCGGTCGTCCGCGTACTCCTCGGCGAGCCGGTGGAGCAGCCGCTCGTTGTGGTCGACGACGAGCAGGATCTCCAGCGGGGGCAGCGACTGCTTCCGGACGGAGTCGACGGCGGCGAGGGTGTCGCCCCACCGCTCCTCCGTGTAGGCGCAGATCACCACCGAGAAGCGGGGCGGGGCCGAGCGGTCGCTCAAGAGACCTCTCCCCGGGGGACGTTGACGGAGAAGGCGGCGGGTCGGCGCAGTGCCCTGGCGGCCTTCGGGACGCGCTTCTCCCGGAGGATCACCCTGAGGACCCGGAGGCCGTCGCGCACCGCGTTGAGGTTGCTGACGCCGTGGATCCGCAGGTACTCGTGGCTCGGGACCTCCTGCACCTTCAGGCCGGCCTTGACGACCCGGATGTTGATGAGGGTCTCGATCTCGAAGCCGGTGCAGTCGAGGGTGATCTTGTCGAGGCAGTGCTTCCAGAAGGCGTTGTAGCCGTAGCAGAGGTCGGTGTAGCGGGCGCCGAACTTGCGGTTGACGAGCGAGCAGAGCGCCCAGTTGCCGAGCCGGCGGATACCGGTCATGTCGTCGGTGCCGCCGCCGTTCGCGAAGCGCGAGCCCTTGGCGAAGTCGGCCCCGCCGACGAGTGCGGAGACGTAGGAGACGATCTCCTGTCCGTCGGCCGATCCGTCGGCGTCGACCATGACGATGATGTCTCCGGTGCAGGCGGCGAAGCCGCTGATCAGGGCGTCGCCCTTGCCCTTGCCGACCTGCTTGACGACCTTGACGCCGGGCCAGTGTTCCTTGGCCACCTCGACGGTGTCGTCCGTCGAATTTCCGTCGACGAGGACGACTTCGTGAATCCATTCCGGCAGTGTCCGGAACACATACGGAAGATTTTCTGCCTCATTCATCGCCGGAATGACGACACTCACCGGGGGAGTGATCGCCAGATGGGATGTGATGGCCCGGTACTGGGCCGCTATTCGACTCGGCTCGGTCAATTCATGGCCCGTGACGGCCGGGCGCAGGAACGAGCTCATGGGTCGGTCTCCCTCTCGTCCGGTGGGCCGCCCACCCCTGGGCGGCCCGATCGTGTGTCCGGTTCGAAAGGGGGGTTCTCGCCATCCCCGCACGGAAGCGATCTCCTTGCGAGACCCGCGAGTTGGCATGACTGGCCGCGCGGTACCCGCGACTCGGCGCGCGTGGGCACACCGAGCACGGCACCCCCCTACCGCGCCCCGCTCCGGGACCATCGCGTTGCCGGCGCCTCCCCTGAGCCGCTGTGCCGATGGACCGATGCGGGTGAGATGTACGACGGTATTGATGAATGGGACTGTATGGCAAGTCCCGCTTGTGCGGCCCGGTTTCTGGCACTTTGGCGAGCGAACGGTGCTCGTAAGAGCCCTCTTGCCGATCGGATTCGATCAATCCGACCCGGTGGTGGGAATGGTGGGGTTCCGTCGCGTTCCTGTGCGGACGCGGGCGTCCGTGTCGCGATCCCGTCCGAGCAAAAAGCGGAAGAGAAGCATCCGGGCCCTCAGATGTCCTGAAACCGACGGTTCCTGAGGGATGTTCACTCACTCTCCAGGGTCAGTTTTGACATGAACACTTCCGGAGCGGCCGATCCGATGCTACTTCCTGGTAGCGCAGAGATCCTGCTACAGGGAGGTTCCATGAAACTGTCGCGATTCGCGGCCTTCGCGTCCTCGCTCCTGCTCGGTTCCGTCCTCGCCCTCACCGGGGCGGGAACCGCACAGGCCGCCGAGTCCGCCGCCCTCGACTACGTCGCCCTCGGCGACTCGTACTCCTCCGGCGTCGGCGCCGGCAGCTACGACAGCGCCAGCGGCGACTGCAAGCGCTCCACCAAGGCCTACCCGCGCCTCTGGGCCAACGCCAACGCCCCCTCGTCCTTCGCCTTCACCGCCTGCTCGGGTGCCGTCACCACCGACGTCACCGGCAAGCAGCTCGGCCCGCTCTCCTCCGCCACCGACCTCGTCTCGATCACCATCGGCGGCAACGACGCCGGCTTCGCCGACGTCATGACCACCTGTGTGCTCCAGTCGGAGAGCACGTGCGTCAACCGGGTGAACCAGGCGAAGGGGTACGTCGACTCGACGCTGCCCGCCCGGCTCGACGCCGTGTACAACGCCATCCGCGCCAAGGCTCCGGCCGCCCGCGTCGTCGTCCTCGGCTACCCGCGCTTCTACCAGTTGGGCGGCAGCTGCATCGCCGGCCTCAGCGAGACCGAGCGCAAGGCCATCAACGGCGCCTCCGACTACCTCAACGCGGCCGTCGCCAAGCGCGCGGCCGACCACGGCTTCGCCTTCGCCAGCGTCGTCCCGGCCTTCACCGGACACGAGATCTGCTCCGGCTCGGCCTGGCTGCACAGCGTCAACTGGCTCAACATCGGCGAGTCCTACCACCCGACGGCCGCCGGCCAGTCGGGCGGCTACCTGCCGACCTTCAGGAGCGCGGCGTAGCGGCGGGTCCCCCCACCTCCGCACCCGTACCCGCGGCGCCGGGAACGGCCGGAGCGGTGCTCGAAGCCCCGCCCCCGCCCGGACCGGCGCCCGGATCCCCGCCCCTGACGGCGTGCCAGACCAGCGCCCCCACGATCACGAGCAGTCCCACCACTCCGGCGACGATCACCACGCCCCGCCGCGGACCCCGCCGCCCCTCCGCGGCCGCGCGCTCCTCCGTACCCGCCCCGCGCACACCACCCGGGGCCTCGTGCTCCGGATCCTCCGGACCCCCCGGCCCGCGCTCCGGCGAGCGCCCGGCCGCCGCGTCCCCCCGCGACTGCTCCCCGGCCCCGGCCCCGGCCACGCGCTCCAGCTCCCGTACGGCCCCGTCCCGCACGCCCGCGTCCCGGTCCGCGAGCCCCTCCACCACCGGCGCGAGCGGCCCCGAGCGGGGATCGGCGACCATCCGGCCGAGCAGCGCCCCCAGTGACCGGGGGTCCTCCTCCGGGCCCGGCGGCGGCGCGTCCGGCGCGTCGCCCGACGCCGGGGTCCCGATCGCCACGCCCGTCACCACGACCCGCCCGTCGTTGGCGAGCAGCACCCGGTCCGGGCCCAGCTCGCGATAGGGGACACCGGCCTCCCGCGCCGCCCGCAGCGCCGCGAGCACGCCGAGGGCGACCCGTGCCGCCTCCCGGTCCGGCAGCGGCCCGTCCGCCTCCAGGGTCTCCGCCAGCGTCAGCCCGCGGACCAGCTCCATCACGATCCACGGCCGGCCGCGCTCCACGACCACGTCGTACACCTCGGCCACGCCCGGATCCGAGATCGCCTCCGCGGCCCGCGCCTCGCGCTCGATCCGCGCGTACAGCGCCGGCTCCGCGGACGCGGGCGTCCCGGGCGGGGCGTGCACCTCCTTGACGGCCACCTCGCGGCCGAGCGTCTCGTCCCTGGCGCGCCAGACGATCCCCGCCGCGCCCTCCGCGAGGGCGTCGAGCAGCCGGTAACGGCCCGCGATCAGCGTCATGGACCCACGGTAGCCGCGCCCCCGCCGGGTGGCGACCCACCCGAACGGACCTCGGTGGCGTAGATCACACCGGAGTGCGGGGCCGCAGGTGGACGGCGGGAGGGCAGGATGGTTCATGACGGTTCGGCAGGTGTTCGAACCCTGTCCAACTCGCCCTGGAATCAGACGGATTCGGAGAGTGAGCGTCAACCCCCGTACGAGTGCGGTGAATCCCGTCGGCGGGATACACGCGTGTCACTGTGGGGCGATAGGGTTAACCTGCCCGGGCCGGGTGCCCTCGTACGGGTGGGGAGTGACATGGAACAGATAACGATGCGCAGCAGGCCGCGAGTGCCTGCCATCACCTGCGGGAGCAGTGCGACCAGTTCGCGGCTCGACCGCCACCTCGCGGTGCTCGGCGGTCCCGCCGTGCCCCAGCGCGACGCGGCCGAGGCGACGCTGCTCATGCGGGAGCTGACGGCACGTCGGCACGAGTCGCCGGTCCAGGATCCGCACGGCGGCCGCGCGCGCGTCTCGCTCTTCGCCCCGCTCCGCCGTCTGCGCCGCACCCTCTTCGGCGCCCGCCACTAGAACCTCACCGCGCGCACCAGGGCATCCGGACCCACGTCCCCGACGTGCTCCGTCCGCCCCGGTCCGCCGCCCGTACCCACCCGCACGCCGAGAGCGCCGGACGAGTCCCCGCCCGTCCGGCGCTCCGTCGTACCCGCCCCGGCCCGCCGGCCACCGGCCACCGGCCCCGGTCAGGCGATCACGCCGGCCGCCCGCAGCTCCCTCACCTCCGGCGCCGGCACGCCCAGCGCGCCCAGGACCGTGTCCGTGTGCTCGCCGAGGGCCGGGACGCGGCCCATCGGCGCCTCCGGGGCGCCGGGGAAGACGACGGGCGGCAGCAGGGACGGCAGCGGTCCCACCGGGGAGTCGACCGGGCGCCAGCGGTCCCGCGCCGCGAGCTGGGGGTGACGCACCAGCTCCGTCACCGAGTTGAGCCGCGCGCAGGCGATGCCGGCCGCGTCCAGCCGCCGTACCGCCTCGTCCGCCGACAGCGTGCCGAGCGCCGCGGCGACGGCGGCGTCGGTCGCCGCCCGGCCCGCGACCCGGGCCGCGTTCGTCGCGAACGCCGGGTCGTCGGCGAGTTCCGGCCGGTCGAGGACCCGCTCGGCGAGCCGCCGCCACTCCCGGTCGTTCTGCACCGAGAGCAGCACCTGGGACCCGTCCGCCGTCGGATAGGCGTCGTAGGGCGCGATCACCGCATGCGCGAGCCCCGTGCGCGCCGGGGGCGTACCTCCGTGCGCCCCATGGTGCAGGGGGTGGCCCATCCACTCGGCGAGGGAATCGAACAGCGAGACCTCCACGGGGCCGCCCCGACCCGTCGTGCCGCGCCGGACGAGGGCGGCGAGGACGCCCGTGTACGCGTACATCCCGGCCGCGATGTCGGCGGCCGGGATGCCGGACTTGACGGGCTGTCCGGGGGTGCCGGTGACCGAGACGAGCCCGGTCTCGCACTGCACCAGCATGTCGTACGCCCTCCGGTGCGCGTACGGGCCGTCGGGGCCGTACCCGGAGACGTCCACGGCGATCAGCCGGGGGTGCGCGGCGCAGAGGGTGGCGGCGTCGAGGCCGAGCCGGGCCGCCGCCCCGTGCGCGAGGTTCTGCACGAAGACGTCGGCGTCCGCCACGAGCCGCCCCACGAGCTCCCGGCCGCGCGGGTCCTTCAGGTCGACGGCGACGGACTCCTTGCCCCGGTTGCACCAGACGAAGTGCGAGGCCAGCCCCCGGGCCGCCGTGTCGTAGCCGCGGGCGAAGTCGCCGCCGTCGGGGCGCTCGACCTTGACGACCCGGGCGCCGAGGTCGGCGAGCTGCCGGGTGGCGAAGGGCGCGGCGACGGCCTGCTCGACGGAGACGACGGTGATCCCGTCCAGGGGGAGTGGCTGAGTGCTCATGTCCGTCTGCCTACCGCGCCCGGACGGCCGCTGTCATCAGGACCTGGATCACGCTCCCGCCGGGGGCGGCCGGCTCAGCGGCGCGCGTACCGGCGGACGGCGAGCGGGGCGAGGACCGCGATCAGGCCGAGCGACCAGAGCAGCGAGCCCGCCACCGGGTGGGCCACCGGCCAGGCGGCGCCGTCCGGCACGGGGGCGTTGCCGAAGAGCGCGCGCACGGCGGTGGTGACGGCGGAGACCGGGTTCCACTCGGCGACCGTCCGCAGCCAGCCGGGCATGCCGTCGGTGGGGATGTACGCGTTGGAGAGCAGCGGCAGCATGAAGGAGGCGCTGCCGAGCTGGCCCGCCGCCTCCTCGCTCTCGGAGGCGAGGCCCAGCAGGATCCCCGCCCAGGTGGCGGCGGAGCGGAAGAGCAGCAGCAGGCCGAAGGCGCCGAGGGCTTCGAGGGCGGTGCCCTCGATCCGCCAGCCCATGGCGAGCCCCACCAGGAGCAGCGGGACCATGCCGACGGCGCTGACCAGGAGGTCGGCGACGGCCTGTCCGAGCGGCACGGCGGCCCGGCCGACCGGGAGGGTCCGAAGCCGGTCGGTGACGCCCCGGTGGGTGTCCTGGGCGGCCTGGAACATGCCGGTCATCAGCCCGCCGGCGGCGGTCGCGACCAGCAGGCCCGGCACGAGGAAGGAGCGGTACTCGGCGCCGGGCACGGCGAGCGCCCCGCCGAGGACGTAGCCGAAGAAGAGCAGGAAGACGATCGGCATCGTCATCGTCATGACGGTGAGGGCGGGGGCGTGCCGGATCCGCCGGAGGTTGCGGCCGGTCAGGGCGGCCCCTTCGAGGGCGAGCGCGTTCACGCCGCGGTCTCCTTCCGTCCGGTGAGGCGCAGGAACACCTCGTCGAGGGTGGGCGGACGCAGCGAGGCGTCGACGATGTGGATCCCGGCGGCGTCGATCTCGCGGACCAGCCGGGGCAGGGTGAGGGTGGGGTCGGTGGTGACCGCGCCGACGGTGCGGCGCTCGGCGTCCAGGACCGGGGCGGAGCCGGTCAGCCGGTCGAGGACCGCGGCGGCGGGCTCCAGCGGTCCGGGCCCGGCGAGGACCACCTCGGCCCGGCTGCCGACGAGCGCCTTCAGTTCGGCCGGGGTGCCCCGGTGCGCGGCCCGGCCGTCCTCGATCAGGACGATGTCGTCGGCGAGCCGGTCCGCCTCCTCCAGGTACTGGGTCGTGAGCACCACGGTGGTGCCCTGGCCGGCGAGCCCCCGGACGGTGTCCCAGACGGCCTCCCGGCTGCGCGGGTCGAGGCCGGTGGTCGGCTCGTCCAGGAAGAGGACCGAGGGGCGTGCCAGCAGGCAGGCGGCGAGGTCGAGGCGGCGGCGCATCCCGCCCGAGTAGGTGCGGGCGAGCCGGTTCCCGGCCGCGGCGAGGCCGAACTCCTCCAGGAGCTCGTCGGCCCGGGCGCGCGGGAGCCGCAGCAGCCGGGCGAAGAGGCGGAGGTTCTCGGCGCCGGTGAGGTCGCCGTCGACGGAGGCGTACTGACCGGTGACGGCGATCCGGCGGCGTACCCCGGCCGGGTCGCGGACCAGGTCGTGGCCGGCGATCCGGGCGCTGCCGGCGTCGGGCGCGAGGAGCGTGGTGAGGATCCGGACGGCGGTGGTCTTGCCGGCGCCGTTGGGGCCGAGGAGGCCGCAGACCGTGCCCTCGGGGACCGCGAGGTCGAGTCCGCGGAGCGCGCGGACCTCGCCGTACCGCTTCTCCAGACCCTCACTAAGTACAGCGTACGTAGTTGTCATGAGGGCACCGTACCCCACTACGTACGGTGTACGTAACTACGATGGAGGCGAGGTGATGAGATGGCGGGCCGAGCGGCCGAACCCGAAGTGATCTGGGCGCGCCCCGAGCGCGCGGGCCGCGGCCCGAAACCGGCCTTCAGTAGGCAGGACGTGGTCGACGCGGCCGTCCGCATCGCGGACGCCGACGGCATCGACGCGGTCTCCATGCGGCGGATCGCGGCCGAGCTCGGCTGCGGCACCATGTCGCTGTACAACTACGTCCCCCGCAAGGAGGACCTGTACGAGCTGATGGTCGACGCGGCCGGCGCCGAGTACGCCTTCCCCGACCGGCCCAGCGGCGACTGGCGCGCCGACATGACCGACCTCGCCCACCAGACCCGCGCGATCATGTACCGGCACCCGTGGCTCACCCGGGTCATGACCACCGCCTACGGCTTCAGCCCGAACGCCCTGCGCTACCTGGAGTGGTGCCTCGGCTGCCTGGCCCCGCTCGACGTGCCCGCCGGACTCCGGATGCAGCTCATCGCGATGGTCAACGGCACGGTCATGGCCACCGTCCGCAACGAACAGGCCATCGCCGAACGCGCCCGCGGCCTCCCCTGGACCGAGGAGGAGGAACAGGCCGTGCGCGGCGCCTACCTCATGGGCCAGGTGGCGAGCGGACGCTACCCGCACCTCGCCGCGCTGCTCGCCGAGTCCGCCGCCCCCACCGACCCGGAGGAGATCTTCGCGATGACGATCGCGCGGCTGCTCGACTCCTTCGACCCGGCGGGACCGGCCCGGGGACCCGTCACACCAGCGTGAACTGGCCCCCCGGGCCCTCCTCCCGATGGTCGAGCACCGACGCCGGCCGGCGCGCCCGGTCCGGCACCGGCAGCACCCCGGCCGCGCGCAGCGCCGCCCGGCCCGGACCGCCGCCGGCCGTGAACGGCGCGCGCTCCGCCTCGCGCGCCCCGAGCAGCGCCAGCGAGGTGATCAGGTCGAGGAGTTCGGAGGTCCACTCCTGCGGCCAGGCGGACGGCCCGATCGCCTCCAGCGAGCCCGGCTCGGCCGGCGCGGTACGGCGGGCGAACCACTGCTCCAGGACCCGCACCCCGCCCACCCGGTACTCCCACGCCGCCTCGGGGACCGGCGAGATCCGGCCCTCGCCGACGCCCAGGACCTCGCCCTCGGAGTCGTACGCGAGCGATTCCGGGCGCGGCGGGAGAGCCGCCCGCACATAGGGGCGCCGCCCGCCCGGCAGCCGCGGCCGCGACCCGGTCAGCGCGCCCCGCAGCCGGACGTCCAACAGCTCCCGGCCGAGGGCCACGCCCGCCGCCCACGCCTCCCGGTCCGCCGGCAGCGGCACCCGGCAGCCGGCGGGGGAGGGGACCGCCGCCGCCACGGTCCAGGCGAGCCACCCGACCGGGTCGACCGGCCCGTACCGCTCCCGCAGGAAGCCCGGCAGTCCGGGCGCCAGGTTCGGCTCCTCGCCGCCGGGACGCCGGAACAGCGGCCTGATCCGGCCCGGGCGGCCCGCCGGGGAACGCCCCTCGGGCAGCGCCCCGGTCACCAGCAGCGGCGGCCCGGCCGCCCCCGGCACGTACCCCTGCTCCACGGCGAAGAGCTGCGGCCCGCCCGCCACCCGCCACAGCTCGGGCCGGGCGGTGTCGAGCAGCCGGTGGTCGGGGAGCAGCCACTGCTCGTCGAAGGGCCCCGACAGCACCCGCACCGGCTCGGGGCAGGGCCCGGACTCGCGCGCGAACCGCCCGGTCCCGGTCCGCTGCCCCGGCAGAGAGGCCACCGCCGTCCCCGTCGTCCTGGCCCGGCTCGGCCGGAACAGCGCCTCCCGCTCCGCGCCCTCCGCGGCCACCAGCCGGTCCCACCGCCCGCGCAGCGTACGGACGTCGGGCGCCACGACCCACGCCCGGCCGAACCGCAGCGGAGCCACCGACCACGGCATCAGCTCGTCGAGCAGGGGAGCGTCGTCGTCCGGTGGGGATGCCTGCCGCCGCGGAGCCTCTGTCACGCCCCGCATGCTAACGAGCGCGGTCCGCAGGCGTCAGTGCGCCTCGGCCGGCATGGTGTCCGTGCGCCTCGGCCGGCATGGTGTCCGTGTGCCTCGGCCGGTCCGGTGTCCGTGCGTCTCGGCCGGCGCGGTGTCAGTGCGCCTCGACCGTCACCGTGAAGGAGAAGCGGTCGCCGCGGTAGCGGATGCGCGCGACGTCCACGACCCGGCCGTCCTCGGCGTAGGTGACGCCGGTGTAGTGGAGGATCGGGGAGAGCAGCGGCACCCGCAGGAGCTCCGCCGTCTCCGGGTCGGCGAGGCGTGCCTCGACCGTGTCGGTGATCCGGCTGATCCGCACCCCGACGACGTCCCGCAGCACCTTCGTCATCGGCCACCGCTCCAGGTCCGCCGGGTCGATCGCGGCGGCGAACTCGGGCCGTACGGCGTTCTCCGCCCAGTTCGTCGGCTCGCCGCTCTCGCCGTCGGAGCGCAGCCGGCGGTAGGTCGCGACCTCGGCCACGTCCGGGAAGTACTCGGCGAGCTCGCCGGGCACCGGCTCCGGGCCGTGGCCGAGGACCGTGGTCCGCTCGCCGGACTGCTGGGCCACGATCGCGTCGATCGAGCCGAGCAGCCGGCGCGGGGTGGAGCGCCGGGCGCCCGGCTCGATGAAGGTGCCGCGCCGCCGGTGCCGGCTGATCAGCCCCTCCTCCTCCAGCTCCTTCAGCGCCTGGCGCATGGTCAGCACGCTGACGCCGTAGTGCGCGGCGAGCTGCTCCTCGGTGGGCAGCCGCAGCGAGGCGTCGGGCGTGCGGCCCAGTATGGAGGCGCGCAGGGACTGCGAGACCTGGTACCACAGCGGCAGCTTGCGGTTCAGGACCAGCGAGTCGGGAGCGAAGGCGGTCACGGCGTTCTCCGTACGACGGCGCGGTGGGACGGCTGAGCGGACTCTACGGCCGGAAAGCGGACCCTACGGCCGGAAATGACGCTCCAGACCCTGCCACACGTCGTCGTAGCCCCGCTGAAGGTGGTCGGCGCCGGCGGCCTGCGCGGTCGCCGTCACCGGCCAGCGGGTCTCGAACATGAAGGCCAGGCCGTCGTCGATCTTCTGCGGCTTCAGCTCGGCCGCGCTGGCCCTGTCGAAGGTCTCCCGGTCGGGGCCGTGCGCCGACATCATGTTGTGCAGCGAGCCGCCGCCGGGCACGAAGCCCTCGGCCTTCGCGTCGTACGCGCCCTCGATCAGGCCCATGTACTCGCTCATCACGTTCCGGTGGAAGTACGGCGGCCGGAAGGTGTCCTCGCCGACCAGCCAGCGCGGGGCGAAGACCACGAAGTCGACGCCGGCCAGGCCGGGGGTGTCGGAGGGCGCGGTGAGCACGGTGAAGATCGACGGGTCGGGGTGGTCGTAGGAGATCGTGCCGATGACGTTGAAGCGGCGCAGGTCGTAGACGTACGGGGTGTGGTTGCCGTGCCAGGCGACGACGTCCAGCGGCGAGTGGCCGTACGTCGCCGTCCAGAGGTTGCCGCAGAACTTGTTGACCACCTCGACCGGGCCCTCGACGTCCTCGTAGGCGGCGACGGGGGCGCGGAAGTCCCGGGCGTTGGCCAGGCCGTTGGCGCCGATCGGGCCGAGGTCGGGGAGCTGGAAGGGGGTGCCGTAGTTCTCGCAGACGTAGCCGCGCGCGGTCTCGTCGAGCAGCTCGACGCGGAAGCGGACGCCGCGCGGGATCAGCGCCACCTCGCCGGGGCGGGCGGCCAGCAGGCCCAGCTCGGTGCGGAGGAGCAGGCCGCCGCGCTCGGGGACGATCAGCAGCTCGCCGTCGGAGTCGCCGAAGACCCGCTCCATGGAGGCGTTGGCGTGGTAGAGGTGCACGGCCATGCCGGTCCGCTGGGTCGCGTCGCCGTTGCCGCCGAGGGTCCACAGGCCGGCCAGCCAGTCGGTGCCGGGCGCCGGGTCCGGCAGCGGGTTCCAGCGCAGCCGGTTGGGGTCCGCGACGGTCTCGGCGAAGGGCGCGGTCCGCACCGCGCCGTTGTCGGTGCGGACGAAGGGCGGGTGGGCCGCCGAGGGGCGGATCCGGTACAGCCACGAGCGGCGGTTGTGCGCCCGCGGCTCGGTGAACGCGCTGCCGCTGAGCTGCTCGGCGTAGAGCCCGAGCGGGGCGCGCTGCGGCGAGTTGCGGCCCTCCGGCAGGGCGCCGGGGAGCGCCTCCGAACCGTGCTCGTTGCCGAATCCGGTGCTGTAGCTGAGCGCCTCGGCCGTCTTCCTGGCCTGCTCGGTGGTCATCGCCCGCTCCTGTCCTGCGCTGTCCTGAAAGGGACCCGATAGGAATCCTATGGATGACCGTAGGATTCCGCGCCGCTCCCGTCAACGGGGCGGGGGAGAGGGGCGTGCGATCCGTTCGCGCACGACGGGGTCAAAAAGATGAACAATGCTCTACTCTCGCGCCCATGTCGTGGACCCGAAGGTTCGTCTCCGTGCTCTCGGTCGTGCTCGCGGTACTCGCCGCAGCCCTGCTCACCGCCCCCGGCGCCCAGGCGCACGAGGAGCGCCCCGTCACCTTCCCGGACGGCTCCGGCAGCGTGCCGAAGCTCCGTACCGGCGAGCCCGACCTCCTCGTCTGCAAGACGGACCGGGCCGACTTCGAACGCCGGATCGCCGCCTTCCCGGCCGGCCTCAAGGCCCGCAACCTGGAGCTCTTCGCCCGCTGCGGCCGCTCCGGCTACCGCCACCTCCAGCAGGCCGTCGACGCCGTCGACAAGCCCGGCACCACCATCGCGATCCTGCCCGGCCTGTACGAGGAGGAGCCCTCGACCCCCGCGCCCACCGGCGCCTGCGCCTCCCTGGAGGCCCCGAAGTCCTCCTTCGGCTACCAGGTCCTCAGCTACGAGCAGCAGGCGCGGTGCCCGCACAACCAGAACCTCGTCGCGATCCTCGGCAAGAAGGACCTCCAGATCGAGGGCACCGGAGCCTCCCGCCTCGACGTGGTCATCGACGCGAAGTACACCAAGCTCAACGCGATCCGCGCCGACAAGTCCGACGGGATCTACTTCCGCAACTTCACCGCCCAGCGCACCACCTTCAACTCGCTGTACGTCCTCGCCGCCGACGGCTTCGTCATCGACGACGTCCTCACCCGCTGGAACGACGAGTACGGCTTCCTGACCTTCGCCTCCGACCACGGCCTCTACAAGAACTGCGAGTCCTACGGCAACGGCGACTCCGGCATCTACCCCGGCTCGGCCTCGAACATCAACGACGGCCGCGGCTACGACGTCCCCCGCTACTCCATCGAGATCACCGGCTGCCGCAGCCACCACAACATGGTCGGCTACTCCGGCACCGCCGGGGACTCCGTCTGGGTCCACGACAACGAGTTCGACCACAACATGGGCGGCGCCTCCATGGACTCCGCCTTCCCCGGCCACCCCGGACTCCCGCAGAACCACGCCCGCTTCGAGCGCAACCTGATCCACGACAACAACGAGGACTACTACCCGTACGTCGCCGACGGCACCTGCGCCAGGCCGCCCGCCGAGCGCGGCTACGAGAACGGCGTCGTCTGCCCCCAGATCTCCATGCCCCCCGGCTCCGGCATCATCACCGCCGGCGGCAACTGGAACCTCTACGAGGACAACTGGATCTACGGCCACGAGCGCACCGGCTTCTACCTCAACGCCGTCCCCGCCTTCATCCGCGGCGAATCCGCCTGGGCCAAGCAGACCGACACCTCCCACCACAACCGCTACGCGAACAACCGCCTCGGCACCGACAAGGCCGGCAACTCCCGCCCCAACCGCACCGACGTCTGGTGGGACGGCCAGGGCAGCGCGAACTGCTGGCAGGACGACACCGGCGCCTCCAGCCCCCGCACCCTCCCCGTCTGCGGCGCCGCCCGCGGCGAGGTCTCCGGGGCCACCGCCCGGCTCGTCGGCGAACCCGTCAAGCTCGCCCAGCTCCTCGTCTGCGCCGACTACAGCGTGCAGGCCCGCCGCCTGCCCGCCGGCTGCGACTGGTACGGCGCCCGCGGCATCGAGCGCGTCGAGACCCAGATCGCCCTCGCCGCCTCCCTCCTCCTCGGCCTCGTCGGCACCGCCCTGTGGTGGCGCCGGCTGCGCGGCCGCCGCCTCGCCGCCGCGGCCCTCGTCACCGGCCTCGCCGGCCTCGCCCTCGACGTCGCCGGCTCCACCCTCACCCTCGCCCCCACCCACCTCCCCGCCCTCGCCCTCCTCCTCACCGGCGCCTGGTGGACCGCCACCGGCCTCCTCCTGCGCCCCACCCGTCCCGTCTTCGCCTGGACGACGGTCGCCCTGGGCCTCCTCACCCTCCTCGACGCCTTCGACAAGGCCGTCCTGATGATCCCCGGCATCCCCCTCGGCCCCGCCTGGCTCCGCCTCCTCCTCGGCGTCGTCTGGGTCCTCTGGGCCGTCGTGGCCGCCGGTGCCCGCCCGGGCCCCACCGCCCCCGCGGAACGCGAGGCCGAGGCGCACCCCGAGGAGGCCACCGCGTGACCCGCCCCGCGCCCCGCCGCCGTACGGCCCCGCTCACGGCCGCCGCGCTCGCCGCCGTCCTGCTCCTGGCCGCCGGCTGCGGCGGCCGGGCCACCACCCACCACAAGCCCGGCACCGGCCACGAGCAGGCCACCGGCTCCAGCGGCACCCTGCTCGCCGCCCGCGACGACTCCGGCCACCGCCTCCGCGACCTCCCCGCCGCCGACGCGCCCTCCGTCCGCGCCGAGGCCCACCCGGACACCGAGGGCGGCTGGAACGTCCACCTCACCGTGGAGAGGTTCCGCTTCACCCCCGAGTCCACCGGCGGCGCCGCCCTCGCCGGCCGCGGCCACGCCCGTCTGCTCGTCGACGGACGCGAGACCGCCCGCGCCTACGGCCCCTGGCTCCACCTCCCGCCCGGCGCCCGCACCCTCACCGTCCGCCTGTACGCCGACGACCACACCGTCTGGTCCGTCGCCGGCACCCCCGTCCAGACCACCCTCGCCCTCACCTCCGCCCCGACCCCGCCCTCCTCTTCCGCGCCCCCGTCCCCCTCCTCGGCCCCGCCCACCCCGGACCCCGCCCCGGACCCGACCCCCGATCCCCGCCCCACCGGCCGCACCCTCGACATCCGCGTCACCGGCTCGACCGTGACGCCGGCCCCCGCCCGCGTCGAGCTGAGGAAGGGGGAGCGGATCACCCTGCGCGTCACCTCCGACCGCGCCGACACCGTGCACGTCCACGGCTACGACCGCGAGGCCCCCCTCGCCGCCGGCGCCCCCGCCACCCTCGCCCTGACCCTCGACCGCACCGGCCTCTTCGAGGTGGAGACCCACGAGTCCGGACTCGTGCTCACCCAACTGGTGGTCCGATGACGGGCGTCCGGGCCGCCCCGCCCCTCCCGCTCGCCCACGGCGTCGGCGCCCAGCACGACCTGCCCCTCTCTCCCTTCTACGCCTACGCCGGCGCCTTCACCGCCCTCCTCGTCTCCTTCCTCGGCCTCGCCCTGCTCTGGTCCTCCTCCCGCTTCCGCGGCGACCGGGCCGGCCGCCCCCTGCCCGCCTCCCTCCAACGCCTCGCCGACGCCCCCGCCACCCGCGCCGCCCTCCGCCTCCTCGGCGCCGCGCTCGCCCTGTTCTTCCTCGCCCACCTCCTCCTCGGCCCCGACGACCCCGACCGCAACCCCGCGCCGGGCGCCCTCTACGTCCTCCTCTGGGTCGGCCTCGTCCCCGCCTCCCTCCTCCTCGGCCCCGTCTGGCGCCTCCTCAACCCCCTGCGCGCCCTGCTCTCCCTCCGGCCGCCCCGCGCGCCCCGGCCCGTCCCCGCCGCCGTCGGCATCCGCCCCGCCGCCGCCGGACTCCTCCTCTTCGCCTGGCTCGAACTCGTCGCCCCCGACAACACCTCCCGTCCCGTCCTCCTCACCGCCCTCGCCGTCCACCTCGCCGTCCAGCTCCTCGGCGCCGCCCGCCACGGCGCCGACTGGTTCGCCCACGCCGACCCCTTCGAGGCCTACTCCTCCCTCCTCGCCCGGCTCTCCCCGCTCGGCCGCCGCGCCGACGGCCGGCTCGTCCTCCGCTCCCCCTTCCACGGCCTCGACTCCACCCCCGAGACCCCCGGGCTCGTCGCCACCGTCTGCGTCCTCCTCGGCACCACCGCCTACGACGGCCTCTCCGACAACCCCCGCTGGATCACCACCCTCCAGACCTCCTCACTCGGCCCGACCACCACCGCCACCCTCGGCCTCCTCGCCGCCGTCGCCCTCGCCGCCGCCTGCTACGGCCTCTGCGCCGGCACCCTCCGCCTCCTGAACCGCGCCCTCACCACGCCCCTCACCTCCTTCGCCCACTCGCTGCTGCCCATCGCCCTCGGCTATCTCACCGCCCACTACTTCTCACTCCTCGCAGTCGAAGGGCCACGTACCGTCATGATGGCAGCGGGCACTGACAACGCCCCCTCGCCCGCTCCGCCACTGGGTTCCGCGGGCCTCGCCGTCCTCCAGGTCACCGCGATCGTCACCGGTCACGTCCTGGGCGTCGTCGCCGCCCACGACCGGTCCGTCCGGCTCTTCCCGCCCGCCCGTGCCGTCGCCGGCCAACTCCCGCTGTTCGCGCTGATGATCGCGTACACCCTCGGCGGCATCGGGCTGCTCATCGCCTGAACAGGATCGGAGCGGCATCATGGACCCCGTGCCCCAGACCCGCCCGCACGACGCGCCCCCCGCGCTCCGCCGCACCCCCGTCCAGCAGCGCAGCGCCGAGCGGCTCGCCCGCATCCTCGACGCCTGCGCCGGACTCCTCGACGAGACCGGCTACGAACAGCTGAGCACCCGGGCCGTCGCCGTCCGCGCCGGCGTCCCGATCGGCTCCGTCTACCGCTTCTTCGGCAACAAACGGGCCATGGTCGCCGCCCTCGCCCACCGCAACCTCGACCGGTACGCCGAGCGGATCGCCGCCCGCTTCGAGCGGACGCCGGTCCTCGACGAGCACTCCGCGATCGACGGCGTCCTCGACGAGTTCATCGCGATGAAGCGGAGCGTCCCCGGCTTCGCCCTCGTCGACTTCGGTGTGCCCGCCGCAGAGGAGGCGGGGACGGGGGCGGCCGAGGACCCCAACGGCCAGGTCGCCGAGCGGATCTGCGGCCTCCTCGCCACCCACCTCGGCCGCACCGCCGACGAGACGCTGCGGCGCAAGGTCCTCGTCGGCGTCGAGACCGCCGACACCCTGGTCCGCCTCGCCTTCCGGGCCGACCCCGCCGGCGACCCCGCGCTCATCGACGAGACCCGCCGGCTGCTCCACGCCTATCTCGCGCCCTCCCTCGCCGGCTGACCGCCCGCCCGTCGCCGCACCGTCGGCACCGTCGTACCCCTCCCCTACGTGCCTACCGGTCGGTATGCTCGCCGCGAGCCGCCGCCCCGCCGCCGCCCACGGGAGACGCCATGTCCACCGCCCCACGCATCTGCCCCCTCTGCGAAGCGACCTGCGGACTCGTCCTGTCCCTCGAAGGCAGCCGGGTCACCGGCGCCCGGGGCGACCGCGACGACGTCTTCAGCCGAGGCTTCGTCTGCCCGAAGGGAGCCGCCTTCCCCCAGGTCGACGCCGACCCGGACCGGCTGCGCACCCCGCTCGTCCGCGAGGACGGCCGACTGCGGGAGGCGAGCTGGGAGGAGGCCTTCGACACGATCGCGGCGAGAATCCGCCCGCTGATCGAGGATTACGGACCCGACGCCCTGGGCATCGTCCTCGGCAACCCCAACGTGCACACCATGGCCGGGGCGCTCTACCCGCCGCTCCTCCTCCGCGCCACGGGCACGAGCAACCTCTTCACCGCCTCCACGCTCGACCAGATGCCCAAGCACGTCTCCAGCGGCCTTCTCTTCGGCGACCCCTTCGCCGTCCCGGTGCCCGACCTGGACCGCACCGACCACCTCCTCGTCATCGGTGCCAACCCGATGGAATCCAACGGAAGTCTGTGCACCGCCCCGGACTTCCCCGGCCGGCTCGCCGCGCTGCGCCGGCGCGGCGGCACCCTCACCGTCGTCGACCCCCGCCGCACCCGCACCGCCGGCCTGGCCGACCGCCACCTCGCCCCGCGGCCCGGCACCGACGCCCTCCTCCTCGCCGCCCTGGTCCACACCCTCTTCGCCGAGGACCTCACCGCCCCCGGCCCGCTCGCCGGCCGCACCGAGGGCATCGACCAGGTCCGGGACGCCGTACGGGAGTTCACCCCCGAGGCCGTCGCACCCGTCTGCGAGCTCGACCCCGGCACGATCCGCGCCGTCGCCCGGGAACTCGCCGCCGCGCCCACCGCCGCCGTCTACGGGCGGATGGGCAGCTCCACCGTGACCCACGGCACCCTCGCCAACTGGCTCGTCGACGTCCTCAACGTCCTCACCGGCAACCTCGACCGGCCCGGCGGCGCCCTCTTCCCCCGCTCCGCCACCGCCCCCGCGCCCCGCCCCGCCGGGCCCGGCCGCGGCTTCCTCCTCGGCCGCCGCCACAGCCGCGTCTCCGGACACCCCGAGGTCAAGGGCGAGTTCCCGCTCGCCGCGCTCGCCGAGGAGATCGACACCCCGGGGGAGGGCCGCGTCCGGGCCCTGATCACCATCGCCGCCAACCCCGTCCTCTCGGCCCCCGACGGGCTCCGGCTCGACGCGGCCCTCGACGGCCTCGACCTGATGGTCTGCGTCGACCCCTACCTCAACGAGACGACCCGCCACGCCGACGTCCTGCTGCCCCCGCCGCCGCCCTCCCAGAGCGCCCACTTCGACTTCGCCTTCAACGGGTTCGCCGTCCGCGACCAGGCCCGCTACACCCCGGCCGCCGTCCCCCTGGAGGCCGGACGGATGGACGAGTGCGAGATCCACGCCCGGCTGGTCCTCGCCGCGTCCGGCATGCACGGGGCGCCGCCGTCCGCCGTCGACGACCTCGCCGTCGACACCGCCCTGGCCAGGGCCGTCACCCAGCCGTACTCGCCCGCGTACGGCGCCGATCCCAAGGAGTTCGCCGCCGGGCTCGGCGGGACGAGCGGAGCCGAGCGGCGCCTCGACCTGATGCTGCGGCTCGGCCCGTACGACCTCACCCTCGACGAGCTGAAGGCCCACCCGCACGGCATCGACCTCGGCCCCCTCAAGCCCCGCCTGGACGAGGTCCTGAAGACCCGCAGCGGCCGGATCGAGCTCCTGCCCGCCCCGATCGCCGCCGACCTGCCCCGGCTGCGGGCCGCCCTCGCCGCCGTACCGGAGCCGGGGACCCTTCAGCTGGTCGGCCGCCGCCACCTGCGGTCCAACAACAGCTGGCTCCACAACACCCCCGCCCTCACTGGGGGTTCCAACCGGTGCACCCTCCAGGTGCACCCGGACGACGCCGCCCGGCTGCGGCTCGCCGACGGCGCCCCCGCCAGGATCAGGGGTGCGGGCGGCGCGCTGACGGCGGAGGTCGAGGTCACCGACACGGTGCGGCCCGGGGTCGTCAGCCTGCCGCACGGCTGGGGCCACGACCGCCCCGGCACCCGCATGACCGTGGCCGCCGCCCGGCCCGGCGTCAACGTCAACCAGCTCCTCGACGGCACCCTGCTCGACCCGCTCTCCGGGACCGCCGTCCTCAACGGCTTCCCCGTCGAGGTGACCGCGCTGGAACCGGCACCCCTGCTGTGACCTGGGGTTTTGCTCGTATTGCTCACGCGTCGACCCCTTGTTGAGGCCGGAAGGGGGCACCTACGGTCATCCGGACCGCCGCTCGGCGGCTGTTCAACGGTGAACGTGAGGTGCCTCCATGCTGACCGTCCTCGGCTTCGCCATGATCGCGACCTTCCTGGTCCTGATCATGATGAAGAGGATGTCGCCGATCGCGGCGCTCGTCCTGATCCCCGCCCTGTTCTGCGTCGCGGTCGGACAGGGCGCGCAGCTCGGCGACTACGTCCTCGACGGCGTGGGCAAGCTGGCCCCCACGGCGGCGATGCTGATGTTCGCGATCGTCTACTTCGGGGTGATGATCGACGTCGGCCTCTTCGATCCGATCGTCCGGGCCATCCTGCGCTTCTGCAAGGCCGACCCGGTCCGCGTCGTCGTCGGTACGGCGGTGCTCGCGGCGATCGTCTCCCTCGACGGCGACGGCTCCACCACCTTCATGATCACCGTCTCGGCGATGTACCCGCTCTACAAGCGGCTCGGCATGAGCCTCGTCGTCCTCACCGGCGTGGCGGCCACGGCCAACGGCGTGATGAACACCCTGCCCTGGGGCGGTCCCACCGCCCGCGCCGCGACCGCGCTCAAGCTCGACGCCGGTGACATCTTCGTCCCGATGATCCCGGCGCTGGCGGTCGGTCTGCTCTTCGTGATCGCCCTCGCGTACGTCCTCGGCCGCCGTGAGCGGAAGCGGATCGGCTACCTCACCCTGGACCAGGCGCTCGCCCCCGAGGCGGACGAGGAGACCGTCCTCGTGGGTGCCGGTGCCGGTGCCGGTGCCGGCAAGGGCGAGGGGGACGTGGTGCGACGGGCCGGCGGCGGTGGCGGCGCGTCCGGCGAGGGTCCGGCCGAGGCGGCCGCCGGAGTCCCCGGCTTCCAGGGGCTCGACCCGGACCGGGCCACCCTCCGGCCCCGGCTGTACTGGTTCAACGCCGCCCTCACGGTCGGTCTGCTCACCGCGATGATCCTCGAAGTGCTGCCGATCCCGGTGCTCTTCCTCATCGGCGCCGCGCTCGCCCTCACCGTGAACTTCCCCCGCCCCGCCGACCAGAAGGAGCGGCTGGCCGCCCACGCGGACAACGTCCTCAACGTCTCCGGCATGGTCTTCGCCGCCGCCGTCTTCACCGGCGTCCTCACCGGCACCGGCATGGTCAAGCACATGGCCGACTGGCTGGTCGGCGCCATCCCGGACGCGATGGGCCCGCACATGGCGCTGGTGACCGGGGTGCTGAGCCTGCCGCTCACCTACTTCATGTCGAACGACGGCTTCTACTTCGGTGTCCTGCCGGTCCTCGCCGAGGCCGGCGCCGCCCACGGCGTCTCCCCGCTGGAGATCGCCCGCGCCTCGCTCGTCGGGCAGGCGCTGCACATGTCGAGCCCGCTCGTCCCGGCGGTGTACGTGCTGGTCGGCATGGCGAAGGTGGAGTTCGGCGACCACACCCGCTTCACCGTGAAGTGGGCCGCCCTCACCTCCCTGGTCGTCCTCGCGGCGGCGGTCCTCTTCGGGCTCGTCTGACGCGGCCCTGGGCCGGAAGGGGGACCGGCGGCGGGGGTTGAGCATGTCGCGACCGTACGTGTCCATGACGTGACGGATAGTCGGATTATCAGTTGAAATGTCCGATGGCGTTCTCATGGAGGAACTCGCATGCTCGCTCGTACCGTTCGTCCCCTCGCCGCCGCCTCCGGCCTCGCCCTCGCCGGTCTCGTTGTCCTCGGCGCCGGCCAGCCCGCGTACGCCGCTCCCGGCGACAACGGTGACGTGAAGATCCATAAGAGGTCCACTCCGGCGGACGACCAGAGAAACGACCCGAAGGTCTGCACGTTCTACCTCGCCGCCTTCAACTTCGACGAGGACCAGGTGGTCCAGTGGAAGATCGAGCCCCAACCGGCCCAGGACGGCGGCGCCACCCTGAGCGGCGGGCTCACGCTCCCGACGGGCACGGGTCGCACCCCGGGCTACCTGAACCTGCCCGACGGCATGTACAAGCTCACCTGGACCTTCGAGGGCCAGACCGGCGCGGGCAAGCACAAGGTCTTCCAGGTCGACTGCCCCGACGGCGGCGACAACGGCGGGAACGGCAACGGCGGCAACGGTGACGGCGGGAACGGCAACGGCGGCAACGGTGACGGCGGGAACGGTCACCACAAGCCACCGCACGGCCCGGTCGGCGCCGGTGGCGGCGGCAGTGCCGAGGTCGCGGCCGAGGAGGACGCGTCCGCCTTCGGAGTCGGCGCGGCCGTCGCCACCGGCCTCGCGGGCACCGTCGGCCTGGTGCTGATCCGCCGCTCGCGCCGCCGCAACGATGGCGCGGCGTAACACCCGCCTCTCGCGCCGGCAGCGACGGCTCGTCCGGCTCACCAGGACCGTGGCGGTGGCCGCGGTCCTGGTGGTCGGCGGCGTGTGGTGGGGCGGGGACGGGGACCCCGGCGGTCGGCACGCCACCGCCGGGGCCGACGCCAAACCCGACGCCGTGGTGCCGGGCGCGGAGTCCGGACCCGCCGCCGCCGACGCGCCCGCCGCCTCCGCCGGTGCGCCCGCCTCCGCCGGTGCCTCCGTCCCCGCGGCCGGTGCCGCCGCCGGTGCCTCCGTCCCTGAGGCCGGTGCCTCCGCCGGTGCCTCCGCGCCGACCGCCGGCGCCCGTGACGCCGGTCGTGAGGACGCGTCCCGGAGTCGTACCGGCGCCTCCTCGGGGCGTGCCCGCGCGCACGCCCCGAAGGAGCCGGCGGCCCCGCCCGCCCCACCCGCCCCGCTCGCCCGCTCCCGTCCGACCCTCCTCGCCGTGCCCGCGATCACCATCGAGGCGCCGGCCCTGGATGTCGGGCTCGACCGGGAGGGGCGGCTCGGCGTGCCGCCGGTCGACGACCCGCAGAAGGTCGGCTGGTACGCGCGGGGCCCCGCCCCCGGCGAGCGCGGCACGGCGGTGGTGGTCGGCCACCGGGACACCCGGACCGGGCCGGCCGTCTTCCTCGACCTCGACTCGCTCGGCCCCGGCAACACCGTCCGGGTCGCCCGCGCCGACGGCCGGGTCGCCGTCTTCACCGTGGACAAGGTGCGCACCTACCCGAAGTCCGCCTTCCCCGACAAGGAGGTGTACGGCTTCACCGGCCGGCCCGAACTGCGCCTGCTGACCTGTGGCGGCGCCTACGACCAGGGCTCCGGCTACGACGCGAACATCGTCGTCTTCGCCCACCTCACCGGGGTCGACAAGACGATCTGAACGACCGGGACCGCCGTGGGCCCCGTGTCGGGTACCGTCGCCCCCAGTGGGCCTCGGCACCCGGCGCGGGGCCGTTCCGCGTGCGCCCCGCCCGGCGCCGCCGTAGGGCGGCGGCCGTGCGGTGAGATCCGCCCCACTCCCGAAGGCCCTGGCGCCCTAAAACTAACAGCGCTAGTTTAGGGCGGTGGAGCCGAGCCGATCGGCCCCGCCGCAGGCGAGCGGTCGAGTGCAGAGGGAATGGGGAAGCTGATGAAGGCCCACGACGCGATGTACATCGGTGGGGAGTGGCGGCCCGCGGCCTCCTCCGGAACGATCCCCGTCGTCGATCCCGCCACCGAGCAGGTGATCGCCCACGTTCCCGCCGGCACCGCCGAGGACGTCGACGCCGCCGTGCGCGCCGCCCGCGCCGCGCTGCCCGGCTGGTCCGCCACCCCGCCCGCCGAGCGGGCCGCCCGGATCGCCGCCCTGCGCGACGCGCTCGCCGCCCGCGCGGAGGAGATCACCGCCACCGTCACCGCCGAACTCGGCGCCCCGCCGAAGATCGCCGCGGCCGTGCACGCCGGACTGCCGGTCGCGGTGGCCGGCTCGTACGCCGAACTCGCCGCCACCCACCCCTTCGTGGAGAAGGTCGGCAACTCCACCGTCTACGCGGAGCCGGTCGGCGTCGTCGCCGCCATCACCCCCTGGAACTACCCCCTCCACCAGATCGTCGCCAAGGTCGCCCCGGCCCTCGCCGCCGGCTGCGTCACCGTCCTCAAGCCGGCCGAGGACACCCCGCTCACCGCCCAGCTCTTCGCCGAGGCCGTCCACGAGGCGGGCGTCCCGGCCGGCGTCTTCAACCTGGTCACCGGCCTCGGCACGGTCGCGGGCCAGGCCCTCGTCGAGCACCCCGGCGTCGACCTGATCTCCTTCACCGGCTCCACCGCCGTCGGCAGCCGCATCGGCGCCCTCGCCGGCGGTGCGGTCAAGCGGGTCGCCCTCGAACTCGGCGGCAAGTCCGCCAACGTCATCCTGCCCAGCGCCGACCTCGCCAAGGCCGTCGCCGTCGGCGTCGGCAACGTCATGTCCAACTCCGGCCAGACGTGCAGCGCCTGGACCCGGATGCTGGTCCCCGCCGACCGGTACGAGGAGGCCGTGGCCCTCGCCGCCGAGGCCGCCGCCAAGTACACGCCCGGCGAGCGCCTCGGCCCGCTGGTCTCCGCCCGCCAGCGCGACCGCGTCCGCGGCTACATCGAGAAGGGCGTCGAGGAGGGCGCCCGGCTCGTCACCGGCGGCGTCGAGGCCCCGCTGGAGACCGGCTACTACGTCTCCCCGACGGTCTTCGCCGACGTCACCCCCGAGATGACCATCGCCCAGGAGGAGATCTTCGGCCCGGTCGTCTCGATCCTCCGGTACGAGGACGAGGAGGAGGCCCTCGCGATCGCCAACGGCACCGAGTACGGCCTCGGCGGCGCCGTCTGGGGCGAGGAGACCGAGGCCGTCGCCTTCGCCCGCCGCATGGAGACCGGCCAGGTCGACATCAACGGCGGCCGGTTCAACCCGCGCGCCCCCTTCGGCGGTTGGAAGCGCTCCGGCGTCGGCCGGGAGCTCGGCGCGCACGGCCTCACCGAGTACCTCCAGACCCGGTCCCTCCAGTTCTGAGCCCCGGACCGCGCCCCGTCCCGAACCCGCAGAAAGGGAGCCACTCGTGATCCGTGCCGCCGTCCTGCCCGCCGTCGGTGCCCCGCTGGAGATCACCGGCATCGAGCTGCCCGAGCCCGGCCCCGGCCAGGTCCGGATCCGGCTCGCCGCGGCCGGCGTCTGCCACTCCGACCTGTCGCTCACCAACGGCACCATGCGCCTCCCCGTCCCGGCCGTCCTCGGCCACGAGGGCTCGGGGACCGTCGTCTCCGTCGGCGAGGGGGTCACCCATGTCGCCCCCGGCGACGGTGTGGTCCTCAACTGGGCGCCGTCCTGCGGCGCCTGCCACCCCTGCTCGCTCGGCGAGGTCTGGCTCTGCGTCAACGCCCTCAACGGCGCGGCGAACGTGCACGCCCGCGCCGCCGACGGGCGCGAGCTGCACCCGGGCCTCAACGTGGCCGCGTTCGCCGAGGAGACGGTCGTCGCCGCGAACTGCGTCCTGCCCCTCCCCGAGGGCGTACCGCTCGCCGACGCCGCCCTGCTCGGCTGCGCCGTCCTCACCGGCTGGGGGGCCGTCCACCACTCCGCCCGCGTCCGGGAGGGCGAGACGGTCGCCGTCTTCGGCGTCGGCGGCGTCGGCCTCGCCACCCTCCAGGCCGCCCGGATCGCCGGCGCGTCCACGATCGTCGCCGTGGACGTCTCCCCGGAGAAGGAGGAGCTGGCGCGGGCCGCCGGGGCCACCGAGTACGTCGTGGCCTCGGAGACCACCGCCCGCGACGTCCGGGCGCTGACCGGCGGTCACGGCGTCGACGTGGCCGTCGAGTGCGTGGGCCGCGCCGTCACCATCCGTACCGCCTGGGAGTCCACCCGGCGCGGCGGCCGCACCACCGTCGTCGGCATCGGCGGCAAGGACCAGCAGGTCTCCTTCAACGCCCTGGAGATCTTCCACTGGGGCCGCACCCTCTCCGGCTGCGTGTACGGCAACTCGGACCCGGCCGCGGACCTGCCCGTCATCGCCGGCCACATCCGCGACGGCCGCTTCGACCTCGGCGCGCTCGTCACCGAACGGATCACCCTGGACGGCATTCCCGGCGCCTTCGACGCCATGCTCGCGGGCAAGGGCGGCCGCGCCCTCGTCATCTTCTGATCCCGGATCCCGGATCCCGGATCCGGCGGCGCGCCGCGCGCGGCGGCCGGCGGCAGGACGAGTCCGTCC
>NZ_JBHTST010000075.1:0-38084 GCF_042794995.1 Streptomyces sp. NPDC056503 | reverse complement strand
CGCCCCCCGCCCGTGCAGGGCGGCCCCCGGCGCCCCCGGCCCGGCCCCGCCCCCCCGGCGCGGCACCCGGTTCTCCCGGCGCTGCGGCACCCTCGTGACGCCGGGCGCCCCGTCCCCGGTCCTCGTCGGCCTCTTCGCCGCCACCGGCCGACGCCCGGGGCCGGGACCCCGGGCGTCGGTCCGCCGGCCCGTCGGTCCGCCGGCCCGCCGGCCCGTCAGCCCGTCAGGGAGTCGCGCCAGGCCCGGTGGAGACCCGCGTACCGGCCCTCGCCGCCGACCAGCTCCGCCGGGGCGCCGTCCTCGACGATCCGGCCCGCCTCCATCACCAGGACCCGGTCCGCGACCTCGACCGTGGACAGCCGGTGGGCGATGACCACCGCCGTACGGCCCGCGAGGACCGTGTCCATCGCGTGCTGCACCGCCCGCTCGCCCGGCACGTCCAGCGAGCTGGTCGCCTCGTCCAGGATGAGCACCGCCGGGTCCGCGAGCAGCGCCCGCGCGAAGGCCACCAACTGGCGCTGACCGGCCGAGATCCGGCCACCCCGCTTCCGTACGTCGGTGTCGTAGCCGTCCGGCAGCCCGGCGATGAACTCGTGCGCGCCGATCGCCTTCGCCGCCCGCTCGATCTCCTCCCGGGTGGCGTCCGGGCGCCCGATCGCGATGTTCTCCGCGACCGTCCCGGAGAACAGGAAGGCCTCCTGCGTCACCATCACCACCCCGCGCCGCAGTTCGGGCGTCGCCAGCTCCCGCAGGTCCACGCCGTCGAGCAGCACCCGGCCGTCCGTCGGGTCGTAGAAGCGGGCCAGCAGCTTCGCCAGCGTCGACTTGCCCGCACCGGTCGCGCCGACCACCGCCACCGTCTGCCCGGCCGGGATCCGCAGGTCGAAGCGGGGCAGCACCTCACCGCCCGTCCGGTAGGCGAACCGGACCCCGTCGAAGACGACCTCCCGGCCCGGCGCCGTCCCGGCCCGCTCCGGCAGCTCCCGCGGAGCCGTCGCCTCCGGCACGCCCGGCTCCTGGGCCAGCAGGCCCGCGATCTTGGCGAGCGAAGCGGCCGCCGACTCGTACGAGTTGAGGAACATCCCGAGCCGGTCGATCGGGTCGTACAACCGCCGCACGTACAGCACCGCGGCCGCCAGCACGCCCAGCTCCAGCGAACCGTCCGCGACCCGGTAGGCGCCCCACAGGCACATTCCGGCCACCGCCGTGTTCGCCACCAGACGCGAGCCCACCACGTAGCGGGCCATCTCCAGGAGCGCGTCCCCGTTGCTCCGCTCGTGCCGGTGGTTCAGCCCCGCGAACTCCGCGTCGTTCACCCGCTCCCGGCGGAAGGCCCGCACCGGGCGGATCCCGTTCATCGTCTCCGCGAACTTCACGATCACCCCGGCGATCGCCGTCGACCGCTCCGCGTACACCGCGCCCGCCCGCCGCCGGTACATCCGCACCAGCAGGTACAGCGGCCCGAAGGAGGCCACCGCCAGCGCCCCGATCCCCAGGTCCAGCCAGAGCAGCACCAGCGAGATCGACACGAACGACAGCACCACCCCGATCAGCTCCTGGAGCCCCTCCGACAGCAGCTCCCGCAGCGACTCCACGTCCGTCGTCGACCGGGAGATCAGCCGACCCGAGGTGTACCGCTCGTGGAAGTCCACGCTCAGCACCTGCGCGTGCCGGAAGATCCGCCCCCGCAGGTCGAGCAGCACGTCCTGGTTGATCCGCGCCGCGCCCCGCACGAAGCCGTACTGGAGCGCCCCGGCGCCGACCGCGCACAGCAGATAGCCCACCGCCACCGCCAGCAGCGGCCCGTGGTCCCCGGCCCGGAAGGCGGGCACGCCCCGGTCGATCGCGTACGCCACCAGCAGCGGGCCCGCCTGGACCGCGGCCTCCTTCACCAGCAGCACCAGCGCCGCCGCCGTGACCCGGAACCGGTGCCCGGCCAGCAGCGAGCGCAGCAGCGCCCCGGTCGCCCCCGGCGGTGCCGGCAGGTCGTCCCGGTCGAACGGATCGCCGGGCCCGGACCCGTCCTTCCGCTCTTCCTCCTCCGGCCGCGCGAGCGTGGTCTCCGTCATCGGTCCGTGTCTCCCGTCTCCGCGGACCCCTCGCCCGTGGACCCGCCCGACATCAGCCAGGCGTACTCGGTGCTGCTCCGCAGCAGTTCCTGATGGGTGCCGACCGCCGCGATCCGGCCGCCCGACAGCAGCGCCACCCGGTCGGCCAGCATCACCGTCGACGGACGGTGCGCCACGACCAGCGCCGTCGTCTCCCTCAGCACCTCCCGCAGGGCCGCCTCCACCCGCGCCTCGGTGTGCACGTCGAGCGCCGACAGCGGATCGTCGAGGACCAGGAAGCGCGGCCGGCCGACCACCGCCCGCGCCAGCGCCAGCCGCTGCCGCTGCCCGCCCGAGAGGCTCAGCCCCTGCTCGCCGACCCGTGTCCCGGCCCCCTCGGGCAGCCGCCCGACGAAACCGTCCGCCTGCGCGATCCCCAGCGCCCGGTCGAGCTCCGCCGTCCCGGCCGCCGCGTCCGCGCCCATCAGCACGTTCTCCCCGACGCTCGCCGAGAAGAGGGTGGGCTCCTCGAAGGCCACCGACACCAGCGTCCGCAGCCGCTCCCGCTCCATCAGGGCGATGTCCTCGCCGTCGAGCAGGATCCGCCCGCCGCTCGCCTCGTGCAGCCGGGGCACCAGTGCCGTCAGCGTCGTCTTGCCGGAACCGGTCGCCCCGACGAGCGCCAGCGTCTCGCCCGGCCGGACGTGCAGATCGACGGAGTCCAGCACGGGCGGAGCGCCGTCGGGCGCGTCGGGGAAGCGGAACGACACCCCCTCGAAACGCAGCCCGGGGGCGGTCCCCTCCACCGCCGCCGGAGCGACCGCGTCCCGCTCCTCCTCCGCGTCCATCGCCTCGAAGTACCGCTGCGTCGCCGTCACCGCCTCCTGGCTCATCGCCAGCAGGAAGCCGATCGAGTCCACCGGCCAGCGCAGCGCCAGCGCCGTCGACAGGAAGGCCACCAGGGTCCCCGCCGACAGATCGCCGTCCGCGACCCGCACGGTGCCGAGCACCAGCGCCGCGCCGATCGCCAGTTCCGGCAGGACCGTGATCAGCGCCCAGATCATGGCGAGCAGCCGCGCCTTGGACAGCTCCGTGGAGCGCAGCAGCTCCGCGAGCCGGCGGAAGGCCTCCGCCTGGCTGCGGTGCCGGCCGAAGCCCTTGACGATCCGGATGCCGAGGACGCTCTCCTCCACCACCGTCGTCAGATCGCCCACCTGGTCCTGCGCCCGCCGGGCCACCACCCCGTACCGCCGCTCGAAGTACGAGCAGAGCACCACCACCGGGACCACCGGCGTCAGCAGGACGAGACCGAGCGACAGGTCCTGGGCGAGCAGCAGAGCGCAGCCCGCCACGATCGTCACCCCGTTGACCAGCAGGAAGGTCAGCGGGAAGGCCAGGAACATCCGGATGATCATCAGGTCGGTGGTGCCGCGCGAGAGCAGCTGCCCGGACGCCCACCGGTCGTGGAAGGCGACCGGCAGCCGCTGGAGCCGGCCGTACAGGTCCTCCCGCATCCGCGCCTCCACCGAGGACAGCGGCCGGGCCACCAGCCACCGCCGCAGCCCGAAGAGGACGGCCTCCGCGAAGCCGAGCAGCAGCAGGTACAGCGCCCCCAGCCACACCCCGCCGGGGTCCCGGTCCGCGACCGGCCCGTCCACCAGCCACTTCAGGACCAGCGGGATGACGAGCGACAGACAGGAGGCGACGATCGCGACGACGGCGGCGGTGAAGAACCGCCCGCGCACCGGCCGGACGTACGGCCAGAGCCGCATGAGCACCCGGACGGCCGAACGGTCGACGGGGTGGTTCTCGGGGGTGACAGGTTTCTCGGGCATCGTGTCCGACCCTACGAGCCACCACTGACACGTCTCACCCGATTTTCGGACGCCGCCTCCCGGGACGGCGCCCCGGAGCGCGCCCCGCCCGGCCACCGCCCCCGTCCCGCGGCCGGGCGGAGCCCTCCCGCACCGGCGCCCCGCACCGTCCGTAGGATCCCTGCCCAGTGCACGTACCAGGGGTGGGGACACATATGAGGATCCGGCAGGGATTCCGCGCGGCCGTCGTCGCGCTGCCGCTGCTGCTCGCCGTCACCGGCTGCGAGAACGGCGCCGAGAAGGCGGGCGGCTCCGGGGGCGCGACCGCGACCGCTTCCCCGTCCCGGCCGTCCGTCTTCGAGGTGCCTCCGGAGAAGCAGCCCGCGGCGGCGGGGGTCGCGCTCGCGGACAGCGGGGCGGCCCGCTTCACCACGACCGTCACCTACACGACGGCCGGCGGAAGCGCCGTGGAACGGACCAGCGGGGTCCTCGACTGGCGGAAGGACGCCGCCCGCGCGGAGCGGGTCCTCCGGGTGCCCGCCGGCTTCCCGGCCGCCGTCGCGGACGACCTGGGCCTCCGGCCCGGCCGGACCGACCGGCACGCGTACGCCACCGAGGGGAACCAGGTCGCGTACCGCCCGAAGAGCGGGACCTGGCTGCGGTACGCCGCCTCCGACCCCAAGGAGTTCGCCGACGCCGCCGGCGCCCTCCTGGACTACACGGGCGACGCCGCCCCGTGGGGGCGCACCCTCGCCGAGGTGCTGAAGGTCTCCTTCGCCGTCGAGGACGAGGCGCTGCCGGGCGGCGGGCGCCGCTACCGGACGCAGGTCGACGGGTACGCGACCCACGTCACGCTGCCGCCGGCCGTCGCCCGGTACGTGGACGCGCGGGGCCCCGGGCAGGTGGTCGTCGTCGACCTCGACCGGGAGGGCCGGCTGGTCCGGGCCGAGGCGGACTTCGGGAAGCTGCTCACCCACCTGCACGGCGAGGGGTCGCTGCGCGGACTGACCGGCCTCCGCGTCGAGCTGGCCCTCGCCGGGCACGGCCGCCCGGTCACCGCCCTCGTCCCCGCGACCGAACGGTCCGAGGAGGCGAGGAGGGTGCTCACGGCGATCGACGAGGTCGAGCCGGGTGCCTGCGCGTCCACCGACACCGGCCTCGGCCACATCGGGCTCGTCCGTGTCGTCCCCTGCGGCGGCGGTGCCGACCTGCGGGTCTTCGGGCAGCAGCGGATCGACGAGACCGTCCGGAACGCGAACCCCGAGGGGCTGGGCGACCGGCTGGCCGCCGAGCGGTGCCGCGGCGACTTCCGCGCGGCCCCGGCCGCGTGGACGGCCGGGGCCGGGCCCGAGGGCACGTTCCGGGTCTCCGGCGACGAGGAGCTCACCTTCGTGTTCACCGGCCCCGACGCCCACGTCCGCGGCGACTTCACCTGCTACGTCAGCCTCCGCTGACCCCCGCGGGCGGCGGCCCTCATCCCGTCACCCGCAGCAGCACCACCGAGCGTGCCCCCACCGTGAGCACCGCCCCGCCCGGGTGGAGCGTGCCGGGGGGCGCGGTCTGGTCGTCCAGGGCGGTGTCGAGGACGCGTTCGTACGTCTGGGCCCAGGGCGGTCCGGGGAGGCGGAAGTCCAGGGGGCGGGGGCCCGCGTGGAGGACGGCGAGGAAGCTGTCGTCGAGGACCTGCTCGCCCCGCTCGTCGCGGCCCGGTATGTCGCGGCCCGACAGGTAGAGGGCGAGCGTGGCCGAGGGCGCGTACCAGTCGCGCTCGGTCATCTCGGTGCCGTCGGGGCCGAACCACGCGAGGTCCCGCAGCCCGTCCGCGCCCTGCGGCCGGCCGGAGAAGAAGGCGCGGCGGCGCAGCACCGGGTGGCGGTGGCGCAGCGCGAGCAGCCGCCGTGTCAGGGCGAGGAGCTGGGCGCGGCCGGGGTCGTCCGGGAGCGACCAGTCCAGCCAGCTCGTCTCGTTGTCCTGGCAGTACGCGTTGTTGTTGCCGCCCTGGGTGCGGCCCATCTCGTCGCCGGCGACGAGCATCGGCACCCCGGTGGAGAGCAGCAGCGTGGTGAGCAGGTTGCGGAGCTGGCGGAGTCGGAGGGTGCCGATCTCCGGGTCGCCGGTCTCGCCCTCGGCGCCGCAGTTCCAGGAGCGGTTGTCGTGGGTGCCGTCTCGGTTGCCCTCGCCGTTGGCCTCGTTGTGCTTGCGCTCGTACGTGACGAGGTCGCGGAGGGTGAAGCCGTCGTGGGCGGTGACGAAGTTGACGGAGGCGTAGGGGCGGCGGCCGCCCCAGGCGTAGAGGTCGCTGGAGCCGGAGAGCCGGTAGCCGAGGTCCCGGACGTCGGGCAGGGCGCCGCGCCAGAAGTCCCGGACGGCGTCCCGGTAGCGGTCGTTCCACTCGGTCCACAGCGGCGGGAAGGCGCCGACCTGGTAGCCGCCGTTGCCGACGTCCCAGGGTTCGGCGATGAGCTTGACCCGGCGCAGTACCGGGTCCTGGGCGATGACGGCCAGGAACGGGGAGAGCATGTCGACGTCGTGCATCGACCGGGCGAGCGCCGCCGCCAGGTCGAAGCGGAAGCCGTCGACGCCCATCTCGGTGACCCAGTAGCGCAGGCTGTCGGTGATGAGCCGGAGCACCTGGGGCTGGACGACGTGGAGGGTGTTGCCGCAGCCGGTGTAGTCGGCGTACCGGCGGGCGTCGGACTGGAGCCGGTAGTAGCCGCGGTTGTCGATGCCCTTCAGGGAGAGGGTGGGGCCGAGTTCGCCCGCCTCCGCCGTGTGGTTGTAGACGACGTCGAGGATGACCTCGATGCCGGCCGCGTGCAGCGCCCGCACCATCCGCTTGAACTCGCCGACCTGCTGCCCGGTGGTGCCGGACGAGGAGTAGCCGGCGTGCGGGGCGAAGTAGCCGATCGAGTTGTAGCCCCAGTAGTTGGCGAGGCCGCGGCGCAGCAGGTGGTCCTCGTGGGCGAACTGGTGGACCGGCAGCAGCTCGACCGCCGTCACCCCGAGGCGTACGAGGTGGTCGACGGCGGCCGGGTGCGCGAGTCCGGCGTAGGTGCCCCGCAGGTGTTCCGGGATGCCGGGGTGCCGGGCGGTGAAGCCCTTGACGTGCAGCTCGTAGATGACCGAGTCCTGCCAGGGCGTCTTGGGCCTGCGGTCGTCGGACCAGTCGTCGTCGTCCCGGACGACGACCCCCTTGGGGACGTACGGCGCGGAGTCCCGTTCGTCGCGGACGGTGTCGGCGACGTGCTGCTGCGGCCAGTCCCGGACGTGTCCGTACGCCTCCGGGGGGAGCGCCGCGAAGTCGCCGTCGACGGCCCGCGCGTACGGGTCGAGGAGCAGCTTCGCGGGGTTCCAGCGGGCGCCGGTCCACGGGTCCCAGCGCCCGTGCACCCGGTAGCCGTACCGCTGTCCGGGGCCGACGCCCGGCACGAAGCCGTGCCAGATCTCGTGGGTCAGCTCGGTCAGCGGCAGCCGGGTCTCGGTGCCGTCCGGTGCGAAGAGGCAGAGCTCCACCGCCTCCGCGCCGCCCGCCCAGAGCGCGAAGTTGGTGCCCCGGGTCCCGTCCGGGCCGGTCCGGCACCGGGCCCCGAGCGGGGTGGGCGTCCCCGGCCACACCGGGGGCGCGGGCCGTTCCGGGGCACGCTCCGGTACCGCCTGCTGTTCGGCTGTGCTCGACACCGCCCTGGCCTCCCGCGGCTCCGGCGGGGCCCGCGTGACGGGGCGGGGCGTCCCGGCCCCGGCCCCGCGCGTCCTCCCGCACCTTCGTGTACTCCCGGTCGTCCTTCCTGTTCTGCCCGCGCGGCCGTCCCCCCAACATGGCCCGCGCGCACGTTTCCCCTGGAGGGGGGTCGTCGTTGGGCCACGCGTGACACGTGTATGGGAACGGGCCGGGCAACTCCTCGCGGTGGCGGGGCTCCTCGTGGGCCTCGCCGGCTGCACCGGATCGGACGGGGGAGGGGGCCTCGGCCTGGACCTCCCGGGCAAGGCGCGGGCCCCCGGCGACGTGATCCGGGTCAGCCCGGAGGACGGCAGCCGGGCGGTCCCCGCGGACGGTCCCCTGGAGGTGCGGGTGGACAGCGGCCGGCTCGAACGGGTGAGCGTGACCCAGGTGGCGGACGGCCGCCGCGCGGTCGTGCCCGGCGCGATCGGGGCCGACGGGCTGCGCTGGCGGCCGGCCGACGGCACCCGGCTCGCGCTCGCCGCGAAGTACAGCGTGGACGCGGTGGCGCTCGACGCCCACGGGCGCCGCTCGGCCCGGCACACCACCTTCACCACGGTGGTGCCGGAGAGTCGTTTCATCGGCTACTTCACGCCGGAGAACCGCTCCACGGTCGGCGCCGGCATGATCGTCTCCTTCGGCTTCAACCGCCCGATCGAGAACCGGGCCGAGGTGGAGCGGGCCATCCGGGTCACCGCCGACCCGCCGGTGGAGGTCGTGGGCCACTGGTTCGGCAAGGAGCGGCTCGACTTCCGCCCGGCGGAGTACTGGGCGCCCGGCACCGAGGTGACGGTCGAGCTCGCCCTGCGGGACGTCGAGGGCGCCCCGGGCGTCTACGGCATCCAGCGCAAGACGGTCGGCTTCACCGTCGGCCGCTCCCAGGTCTCCCTGGTCGACGCGGCGGCCCACACCATGGAGGTGCGGCGGGACGGGCGGCTGCTCGCCACCCTGCCGATCACCGCGGGCGCGCCGAAGACCACCACGTACAACGGGAAGATGGTGGTGACCGAGTTGTACGACGTGACCCGGATGAACGGGGCCACGGTCGGCTTCGGCGGCGAGTACGACATCAAGGACGTGCCGCACGCCATGCGGCTCACCGAGTCGGGGACCTTCATCCACGGCAACTACTGGGCCGACGAGTCCACCTTCGGCTCGGCCAACGTCAGCCACGGCTGTGTGGGGCTGCGGGACGTGAAGGGGGGCGGCGCCGAGACCCCGGCGGGCTGGTTCTTCGACCGGAGCCTGGTCGGGGACGTCGTCGAGGTGGTCAACTCCAAGGACCGGAAGGTCGCCCCGGACAACGGCCTGAGCGGCTGGAACACGGACTGGGAGGACTGGAAGAAGGGGTCCGCGCTCCGCTGACCGCTCTGCGGTCCGGGGGCCGGACGCGAGGCGCTCCCCGCTCGCCTCCGGCCCCGTCCCAACTGGGACTGAACGGTGACATTCACGTGGAACTTTCGTGTCGTCCGGTGTGATTATCTAGCGCCGTGCGCGGGACCTGCGTACAGGGGGTGGGGCCCGGCCGGCGGCCGGGTCGTGCGAGGGGAGAAGACCATAGTGAACGGGCAGCCGATATCGGGGACGTCGGCGCGGCGGCGGGGCGTTCGCCTCGGAGCCCTGGCCACGGGGGCACTGCTGCTGGTCCTGACCGCCTGCGGCGGCGAGGACCCGTCCAAGACCGCCGACGGGGCGGGGGCCAAGGGCACCGGCCAGGGGACCACGGCCCCCGACAACGCCGCCTCCCAGGCGGTCGTGACGGTCCTGCCGAAGGACGGCGCCGACTCGGTCGCCACCAGCGGGATCCTCAAGGTCACCGCCGAGCAGGGCAAGCTGACCACCGTGACCGTCGCCGACTCCAAGGGCGCCGCGGTCGAGGGCAAGATCTCGGCGGACGGCGCCAGCTGGGAGCCGCTGGCCCACCTGTCGGCCGGGACCCAGTACAAGGTCCACGCGATCGCGAAGGACGCCGAGGGCCGCGAGTCCGCGAAGGACACCACCTTCACCACGCTGACCCCGAAGAACACCTTCATCGGCCACTACACGCCGGAGGCCGGGACGACCGTCGGCGTCGGCATGCCGGTCTCCATCAACTTCACCCGGGGCATCACCGACCCGGAGGCCGTGGAGAAGGCCATCAAGGTGACGGCCGAGCCGGCCGTCGAGATCGAGGGCCACTGGTTCGGCAACGACCGCCTCGACTTCCGCCCCGAGGAGTACTGGAAGGCGGGGACGAAGGTCACCGTCGAGCTGAACCTGGACGGCGTCGAGGGCCGCCCGGGCGTCTACGGCAAGCAGAAGAAGACGTACTCCTTCACCATCGGCCGCCGCCAGGTCTCCACGGTCGACGCGAGCGCCAAGACGATGAAGGTCGAGCGCGACGGGCAGATCATCAAGACCCTGCCGATCACCGCGGGCGCCCCGTCCACGACCACCTACAACGGCCAGATGGTCATCAGCGAGAAGTACAAGGTGACCCGCATGAACGGGGCCACCGTCGGCTTCGGCGGCGAGTACGACATCAAGGACGTGCCGCACGCCATGCGCTTGTCCACCTCCGGCACCTTCGTGCACGGCAACTACTGGGCCCCGAAGTCCACCTTCGGCTCCCAGAACGTCAGCCACGGCTGCGTCGGCCTCTCGGACGCCCGGGGCGCGGGCGACAGCTCCACCCCGGCCGCCTGGTTCTTCGACCGCTCGATCATCGGTGACGTGGTGATCGTGAAGAACTCCAAGGACAAGCAGATCAAGCCGGAGAACGGCCTGAACGGCTGGAACATGTCCTGGTCGGAGTGGACCGCGTAGGTCCCCCGGCGAGACGGACACGGGCCCGGTGCTGTGAGCAACAGCACCGGGCCCGTCCCCGTTAACGGCCACTAACCTCTTCCCATGACTGTGAACCTCGAAGTCGCCGACGGCGTCGGCACGATCCGCCTCGACCGCCCGCCGATGAACGCCCTGGACATCGCCACCCAGGACCGGCTGCGCGAGCTGGCCCAGGAGGCCACCGACCGCGACGACGTGCGGGCCGTGGTCCTCTACGGCGGCGAGAAGGTCTTCGCGGCCGGCGCGGACATCAAGGAGATGCAGGCCATGGACCACGTGGCCATGGTCGAGCGGTCGCGCGCCCTCCAGGACTCCTTCACCGCCGTCGCGCGCATCCCCAAGCCGGTCGTCGCCGCGATCACCGGCTACGCCCTCGGCGGCGGCTGCGAGCTCGCGCTCTGCGCCGACTACCGGATCGCCGCCGAGAACGCCAAGCTCGGCCAGCCCGAGATCCTGCTCGGTCTGATCCCCGGCGCCGGCGGCACCCAGCGGCTCTCCCGTCTGGTCGGCCCCTCCCGCGCCAAGGACCTCATCTTCACCGGCCGGATGGTGAAGGCCGAGGAGGCCCTCGCGCTCGGCCTGGTCGACCGGGTCGTCCCGGCCGCCGAGGTGTACGAGCAGGCGCACGCCTGGGCCGCGAAGCTCGCCCAGGGCCCGGCGGTCGCGCTGCGCGCCGCCAAGGAGGCGATCGACCAGGGCCTGGAGGCCGACATCGACACCGGCCTCGCCCTCGAACGCACCTGGTTCTCCGCGCTGTTCGCCACCGCGGACCGCGAGACCGGCATGCGCAGCTTCGTCGAAGAGGGCCCGGGCAAGGCGAAGTTCGCCTGACCGCACGCCGCGCGGACCGTCATCCGACGGTCCGTCACGGCGACGCGCCGCCCCGCGGGGGCCATTCCGCCGGAACGGCCCCCGCGGGCCGTCTCCTGCGGCCATGATGGGGGGCATGGCGGGCCTGGAGAGCAGGGAACAACCACGGCAGGGCGGCGTGCCCGCCGCCCGGTGGACACCGACCCTGGAGGACGAAGAGGCCCTCGCGGCGATGGACCGGTACGGCAACCCGGCGGAGGTCGACGTCCGGTTGCCGTCGCTCCCGGAGTCGGCCAGGATCGCCCGCCGGATGACCCAGTACGTGGTGCTCCGGCAGTGGGGGCTGGGTCCGAACCTCGCCGAGCACGCCGTCCTGCTCGTCTCCGAACTCGTCGGGAACGCGGTCCGGCACACCGGTGCCCGGGTCTTCGTGCTGCGCGCCCAGCGGCGCCCCGGCCGGATCCGGATCGAGGTGCGCGACCCCTCGCGCGGCCTGCCCTGCCTGATGCCGGTGGCCGAGCTCGACGTCAGCGGCCGGGGCCTCTTCCTCGTCGACAAGCTCTCCGACCGGTGGGGCGCGGACCTCGGGCCGCGCGGCAAGACGACCTGGTTCGAGATGCGGGTCACCGACCGCTGACCGGGCCGCGGACGCACGGAAGCCCCCGTGCGCCGTGGTGGGGCTGCTGGGGGCTTCCGTGTGATGCGCCGTGGACGGGGGGGTGTATCCACGGCCGCTTGAACGACCTGGCCCGGGTCAATGGGGGTCGTGTCATCGACTATGACAGACGGCGGCCACACCGCCAAGCACCCACATCGTTATCAATCCGGACATACCTGAACGTTTTAAATGTGAATCGTTGGTGATCTGTGGCACTCACCTTGAAAACTGTGAATGGCTATGCGGTTCATCGATTGTTTCCCTCGATCATCCACATAGTGGACGCCCGGCTGCGGTCTAGCGCGCGGTGAGGAGCGCCTCCGAGGCCACCGGCCGGTACCCCGCCGCCTGGAAGGTCCGCACGCTGCGCGCGTTGCCCGGCGACTGCTGCGCCCACACCACGGAGTCCGGCGTCAGGTGCCGCGCCGCCGTCGCCAGCGCCCGGCCCAGCCCCCGGTGGCGCACCGCCTCGTCGACCTCGATCGCCGCCTCCATGCGCCCGGCGACACCGCGCCCCAGGATCAGCACCCCGCCGTCCGCCGCCCACACCCGTACGTCGTCCCGGTACTTCAGCGCCCGGGCCACCCGGGGGTGCTCCGGGTCCTCGATCTCCCGCAGCGTCACCGGCGGCGGGCCCGGCAGGGCGTCGGCGACCGTCAGCAGGTCGATGGTGTTCATCCGCCGGCCGGTCCGGGCCATCAGCCGCACGAGGAAGCCCGGGTTCATGCTCGCGGCGAGCGGATCGCTCCCGGTCGCGGCCAGCTCGGCCCTCACCCACTCGGGATCGACGTCCGCGAAGACCACCGAGTGGGCCGTGAAGGCCAGCACCCCGGCGTCGCGCTCGTCCGGCTGCGGGACCACCGTCGTCCGGCCGTCCGTCGCGGGGAACCCCCCGCGCGCCGCCGCCTCCAGGATCCGTGTCACGTCACTGCTCATACCGCCATCATCGGACACCGCTCGGCCAGCTAATCTGACCCCCGTCAGAACAGCACCGAGAAGGGGCGGAAGCAGTGGCGGACATCGAGTCGGCACGGACGGCATTCAACCGGTACGACGTGGACGGGGACGGCTTCATCACCGCCACGGAGTACAAGAGCGTCATGGCCCAGCTGGGCGACTTCAACGTCACCGAGACGGTGGCCGAGGCCCTCATCAAGCAGCGCGACGACAACGGCGACGGCCGCCTGTCGTGGGACGAGTTCTGGTCCCACCTCAGCAAGGCGTGACCCGGGCCTGACCGGCCCCGGGGCCGGGTCCGGGCGGCGTTCACCCTGAGTCGCCGCCCGTCCCGGGCCCGGTGACGAGCGACCGGTGACGCCCCCCGGACCCCTCGGCACCCGAGCCGTCGAGGCGCCGCGGCCCTCGCGGCCGCCGTCCTCGGCGCCCTTGCCGCCGCCTTCTCGGCGCCGGCGAGCCGCGGATGCCCGCGACCGGCTCCACCGCCCCGCTCCGGCTCCTCCTCCGGGGCTCAGTCGCGCGCCACCAGCAGGGCGGTTCCCCACAGCGCCAGGGCCGCGGGGAGCCCCACGGAGGCCCGTACCGCCTCCGCCGTGAGCCCGGCGGCCACCAGGGCCGCCCCGAGCGCCCCCAGCCCGGTCAGGGCCGCCGCCAGCCACCCGTACTGGCGCTGGTCGTAGAGGCGGGCCAGCGGGAAGAAGTGCAGGCCGACGACGAGGCAGATCCCGACCGGAATCCACTCCTGGCGCCCGGCCGCGTTCGAGGCCGCGATCACGCCGACGATCGCGGCCACCTCGACCGCGTTCACCACCCCGACCCCGCGGTTCCACCGCTCCGGCAGCCGCACCGGACGGGTCACCTCACGGGCCGTCCCCCGGAAGCCGGCGGCCAGTGCCCCGGCCGTCAGCAGGACCCCCAGCGCCCCCGCGACCGGGAGTCCCGGCGCGGGCAGCCCCGAGCCGCCCGCGAGCGCCCACACCAGCCCGAAGACGGAGAGCACGACGACTCCCCGGCGGCGCAGGGTGCGGGTCAGGGCGAGGCATTCGGCATCCACAGTCATGGTCATGATCGGGACCCTAGCGATGGAATCCGGCCGCGACCGGGGAATTCGGACATCCGTCCGGGGATTGGCCTAGACCTATTGCCCGGGAGGGGGGCCGCCGATACGTTTCGTCCCGGCTGCGCAGCCTGCACGAACCGCACGGCACCATCCCGCACCGCATCGCATCGTTCATTTCAGGAGGACATGCCATGTACCGTCGCGTCGCAGCCGCACTCGCCACCGCGGCCACCGCCGGAGCCCTCGCCCTCGGCACCGCCGGCACCGCCGAGGCCGCCGGCCCCGGCTTCTACCCGCGCAGCCACCACTCCTCGTACGCCGAGTGCCAGGCCACCGGCCAGGCCGGGTACACGATCTGGGGCCCGATCTTCCTCTGTGAGCCCTTCAGCTCCACCCGCCCGGACGTCATCGTCCTCTGGGTCCGCTACTGACCCACACGCGCGACGGCCGGTCCCGTGGGGGCGGGACCGGCCGTTCGTCACGTACGCGCGGGTGCGCCGCGCCGGGGCGTCAGCACTCGATGATGTTGACCGCGAGGCCGCCGCGGGCGGTCTCCTTGTACTTGACGCTCATGTCGGCGCCGGTCTCCTTCATGGTCTTGATGACCTTGTCGAGGGAGACCAGGTGGCTGCCGTCGCCGCGCATCGACATCTTCGCCGCCGTGACGGCCTTGACCGCCGCCATGCCGTTGCGCTCGATGCACGGGATCTGCACGAGGCCGCCGACCGGGTCGCAGGTGAGGCCCAGGTTGTGCTCCATGCCGATCTCGGCCGCGTTCTCCACCTGCTCGGGGGAGCCGCCGAGGACCTCGGCCAGCGCGCCGGCCGCCATCGAGCAGGCCGAGCCGACCTCGCCCTGGCAGCCGACCTCGGCGCCGGAGATCGAGGCGTTCTCCTTGAAGAGCATGCCGACCGCGCCGGCCGCGAGGAGGAAGCGCACGATGCCGTCCTCGTCGGCGCCGGGGACGAAGTTCATGTAGTAGTGCAGGACCGCCGGGATGATGCCGGCCGCGCCGTTGGTCGGGGCGGTGACCACCCGGCCGCCCGCCGCGTTCTCCTCGTTCACCGCCATCGCGTAGAGGGTGATCCACTCCATCGCGTGCGCGGCCGGGTCGCCCTCGGAGCGCAGCTTGCGGGCGGAGGTCGCGGCCCGGCGGCGGACCTTCAGACCGCCGGGGAGGATGCCCTCGCGGGACATGCCGCGCGAGACGCAGGCCTGCATGACCCGCCAGATCTCCAGCAGGCCGGCGCGGATCTCGTCCTCGGTGCGCCAGGCCTTCTCGTTCTCCAGCATCAGCGAGGAGATCGACAGGCCGGTCTCCTTCGCCAGGCGCAGCAGTTCGTCACCGGTGCGGAAGGGGTACTTCAGGACCGTGTCGTCCGGGATGATCGGGTCCTCGCCCGCGACGGCGTCCTCGTCGACGACGAAGCCGCCGCCGACGGAGTAGTACGTCTTCTCCAGGACGAGCCCGCCCTCGGCGTCGTACGCGAAGACCGTCATGCCGTTGGCGTGGTACGGCAGCGCCTTGCGCCGGTGCAGGACCAGGTCGGCGTCGAAGTCGAAGTCGATCTCGTGGGCGCCGAGTACGTTGATCCGCCCGCTCGCCTTGATCCGCTCGAACTCCTCGTCGGCGTGCTCCACGTCGACCGTGCGGGGCGAGTTGCCCTCCAGGCCGAGCAGGACCGCCTTCGGGGTGCCGTGACCGTGGCCGGTCGCGCCCAGCGAGCCGTACAGCTCCGCCCGCACCTTCGCGGTGGAGGCGAGCAGGCCCTCGTTCTTCAGCCGGCGGGCGAACATCCGGGCCGCGCGCATCGGGCCCACCGTGTGGGAGCTGGACGGGCCGATGCCGACCGAGAACAGGTCGAAGACCGAGATGGCCACGGGGAGACTCCTTGTGGGGCTAGACGCCGTTGTCTGCCGGGGTGGTGCAGAAACAAGCAGGGAGAGGCGGTGCGGGGGCGCGGGACAAAGGGGTGGGGCACCGCGCTCACTGTCCAGTGTGCGCGGTGCCCCGGAGCTTCGTACGAATAAAAGCGTACGAAATTACTTCAGGCCGGGGTACAGCGGGTGCTTGTCGGCCAGCGCGGTCACGCGGGCCTTCAGCGCCTCGGCCTTCTCGCCGTCGAAGCCCGGCTTCAGCGTCTCGGCGATGATGTCGGCGACCTCGGTGAAGTCCTCGGCCGTGAAGCCGCGGGTGGCGAGGGCCGGCGTGCCGATGCGCAGACCGGAGGTGACCATCGGCGGGCGCGGGTCGTTCGGAACGGCGTTCCGGTTGACCGTGATGCCGACCTCGTGGAGCCGGTCCTCGGCCTGCTGGCCGTCGAGCTCGGAGTTCCGCAGGTCCACCAGGACCAGGTGCACGTCCGTGCCGCCGGACAGGACCGAGACGCCGTGGGCGGTGACGTCGTCCTGGACCAGGCGCTCGGCGAGGGCGCGGGCGCCGTCCAGGGTGCGCTGCTGGCGCTCCTTGAACTCCTCCGAGGCCGCGACCTTGAAGGAGACGGCCTTGGCCGCGATCACGTGCTCCAGCGGGCCGCCCTGGAAGCCGGGGAAGACCGAGGAGTTCAGCTTCTTGGCGAACTCCTTCTTCGCCAGGATGATGCCGCCGCGCGGGCCGCCGAGCGTCTTGTGCGTGGTGGAGGTCACCACGTCCGCGTACTCGACCGGGTTCGGGTGCAGACCGGCCGCGACCAGGCCCGCGAAGTGGGCCATGTCGACCCACAGGTACGCCTCGACCTCGTCGGCGATCCGGCGGAACTCCGCGAAGTCCAGCTGGCGCGGGTAGGCCGACCAGCCGGCGATGATCACCTTCGGGCGGTGCTCCTTGGCGAGGCGCTCGACCTCGGCCATGTCGACCAGGCCGGCCTCGTCCACGTGGTACGCGACCACGTTGAACTGCTTGCCCGAGAAGTTCAGGCGCATGCCGTGGGTGAGGTGGCCGCCGTGCGCCAGGTCGAGACCGAGGATCGTGTCGCCGGGCTGGGCGATCGCGAAGAGGGCGGCCTGGTTGGCGGAGGCACCGGAGTGCGGCTGCACGTTGGCGTACTCGGCGCCGAACAGGTCCTTGATCCGGTCGATCGCGATCTGCTCGGCCACGTCGACGTGCTCACAGCCGCCGTAGTAGCGGCGGCCCGGGTAGCCCTCGGCGTACTTGTTGGTGAGGACGGAGCCCTGGGCCTCCATGACCGCGACCGGAGCGAAGTTCTCCGAGGCGATCATCTCGAGGGTGGACTGCTGACGGCGGAGCTCGGCGTCGACGGCGGCGGCGACGTCCGGGTCCAGCTCGTGGAGGGGAGTGTTCAGAAGCGACATGAAGCGATCCCTTGGGGGTCTCGGTCAGCCTGCGGTGAAGGCGGTGTACTCGTCGGCGCTGAGCAGGTCGTCCTGCTCGGCCGTGAGGCGCACCTTGAACAGCCAGCCGCCCTCGAACGGAGCGGAGTTCACCAGCGACGGGTCGTCCACGACGTCCTGGTTGGCCTCGACGACCTCGCCGGTCACCGGGGAGTACAGCTCGCTCACGGACTTGGTCGACTCCAGCTCGCCGCACTCCTCGCCCGCGGTCACGGTGGCGCCGACCTCGGGGAGCTGGACGAACACGATGTCACCGAGGGCGTTGGCCGCGTGCTCGGTGATGCCGATCGTGGCGACGCCGTCCTCGACGGCCGACAGCCACTCGTGCTCCTTGCTGTAGCGAAGCTGCTGGGGGTTGCTCATGGCCTGATTCTCCTGGATCGGGGGGGTGCGGATGTACGTGGGTCTTGCGGGGTGAGACGTGTCCTGAGACGAATGCGTCACTTCTGGCGCTTGTAGAACGGCAGCGCCACGACCTTGTAGGGCTCGTGGGTGCCGCGGATGTCCACGCCTACACCCTCGGTGCCCGGAACCGCGTGCGCCGCGTCGACGTACGCCATCGCGATCGGCTCGCCGAGCGTCGGGGAGGGAGCGCCCGAGGTGATCTCGCCGACGACCTCGCCGCCCGCGACGACCTGCATGCCGGCGCGCGGCACGCGGCGGCCCTCGGCGATCAGACCGACCAGCTTGCGCGGCGGGGCGGTCTCGGCGCGCTCGGCGGCGGCCTCCAGCGCCTTGCGGCCGACGAAGTCGCCCGGCTTCTCGAACTTCACGACCCGGCCGAGACCGGCGTCGAAGGGGGTGAGGGAGGTGGTCAGCTCGTGCCCGTACAGCGGCATGCCCGCCTCCAGGCGGAGCGTGTCACGGCAGGACAGGCCGCACGGGATGAGGCCGACGCCCGCGCCCGCCTCGGTCAGCGCCGTCCACACGCCCTCGGCGTGCTCCGGCTTCAGGAAGAGCTCGAAACCGTCCTCGCCGGTGTAGCCGGTCCGGGCGATCAGCGCCGGGACGCCGGCGACGGTGCCGGGGAGGCCCGCGTAGTACTTCAGGCCGTCCAGGTCGGCGTCGGTGAGCTGCTTGAGGATGCCGGGGGACTCGGGGCCCTGCACGGCGAGCAGCGCGTAGGCGTCGCGGTCGTCGCGGACCTCGGCGTCGAAGCCCCCGGACCGGGCGACCAGCGCGTCCAGCACGATCTGGGCGTTGGAGGCGTTGGCGACGACCATGTACTCGGTCTCGCCGAGGCGGTAGACGATCAGGTCGTCGAGGATCCCGCCGTCCTCCTGGCAGATCATCGTGTAGCGGGCGCGCCCGTTGCCCACCGTGGAGATGTTGCCGACCAGGGCGTGGTCCAGCAGGTCGACGGCCTGCGGGCCGGTGACGGTGATCTCGCCCATGTGGGAGAGGTCGAAGAGGCCGGCCCTGGTGCGGACGGCGTTGTGCTCGTCGCGCTCGCTGCCGTACCGCAGCGGCATGTCCCAGCCCGCGAAGTCGGTCATGGTCGCGCCCAGCGAACGATGCAGGGCATCGAGGGCGGTCAGACGGGGGGTGGTGCTCATGGACGTGGCTCCCGGGTCCCGAAGGCGGAAAACATGACAGGCAAGGACGGTCCTCCCCATCTGTCATGGAACCTGAGAGGTTCACCGGGGGCATCCCCGGCTTGCACCTTGGGTGGGGACACCAGGTGTCCCGCTTTTCAGATCTGCCTCATCCACGCGGTACGGGGCCTGAGAGATTCAAGGGAGGGTCTTGCTCCTTCGGCGCCCGGACGGCCGAAGGCCGGTCCGGAACTCTCCCGCGCGGATTCGAGCGGCCGGTATGCGGTTGTACGGCGCTGCGCGCGCCTGGCGCGCACATCCTCGCATACGGTGTCGGCGCCGCAAATCGCTTGTCTCGGATTACCGTTTCTTTACACTTCGTGGGCAAGGGTCTCCGTGAGGTCTCCCGGTACGTCTCCCGGGGTCCCGACAGGGGGAGCAGCGATGAGGATCCAGCGCACCGGCGTCTTCGCCGGAGAAGCCGCCATACCCGCACAGCGGGCCCGTGCCAGGACCCGCCGGCGCGGGCGCGTGGTGCGGGACCTGCGCGACCGCGGGGGCCGCGGTCCGCGTGCCCTCACCTTCGCGGCCGGCGACGTCGTGGTCGTCTCCGGGCTGCCCGGCAGCGGCAAGTCCACCCTGCTGCGGAGGGCCGCCGGGGGCCTCGGGATCGACTCCCAGGACGCCCGGGAGCGCTGGGAGGCCAGGATGCCCTCCTTCCTGCCGTACGCGCTCTACCGCCCGCTGGTCCGGATCGCGCACTACGCCGGGCTCCACCGGGCCCTGCGCTCCGGCACCGGGGTCGTCGTCCACGACTGCGGCACCCAGTCCTGGGTCCGCGGCTGGCTCGCCCGCTCGGCCGCCCGGCGCGGCCGCGCCCTCCACCTGGTCCTCCTCGACGTCGACGCGGAGACCGCGAGGGGCGGCCAGCGCGAGCGGGGCCGAGGGGTGTCCGCGTACGCCTTCGCCCGCCACCGCAGGGCCGTCGGCCGGCTCGTCGCCGCCGTCGAGTCGGGCCGGCCGCCGCACGGCTGCGCCTCCGCCACCCTCCTCGACCGGGACGCCGCGACCGCGCTGCGCCGCATCGGCTTCCGCGCCCCGGTCTAGGCCGGGCCCGGGGGTCCGCCCGTCGGGTTCTGGTCACAGCCGGGGCGGGGCGGCGTTAGGGTGCTGCGGGACGGCCGGGACCAGGGCCGTACGAGAAGGGGACGCAACCACCGTGGACGTGACGTGGCCGGGCAACGAGCTGGAGGAGGCGCTCGCCGCCGCTCTCGGGGAGCCCGGGGCCGGAGGCCGGCTCATCGAGGTGCTCGGCCGCAGCCCCGTCTGGGTCCCGCTGCCCAACGGCGGCGGCCCCGACAGCCCCGACCTGGATCTGGCCACGATGGAGATCGGCGGCGCCGCCTACGTCCCCGTCTTCAGCTCCCAGGAGCAGTTCCTCGCCTGTGTGGGCGACCACATGTCCTTCACCGTCGCCCCCGCCCGTGACTTCGCCCGCGGCCTGCCCCCGCAGCTCGGCATCGCGGTGAACCCCGGCGGCGTCGTCGGCGTCCCGCTGCCGCCGCCGGCCGTCGCCGAGCTCTGCCGGGCCGGCCGCACCGCCCTCGACGGGCCCGCGTCCGGCGGCCGGGTCCGGCTCTTCGAGCCGGACTGGCAGGACGACCCGGTCGACTTCCTCGCCGCCGCCGCCGCGGAGTTCGACGCCACCGGAGTCGTCGCCAGCGCCCGCCGCACCCTCGCCAGCGTCGAGGGCACCGAACCCGCCCTCTTCATCGGCGTCCAGCTCACCGGCTGGGACGGCGTCGACCGCAACGCCCCGCTGGACGCCCTCGGCCGCGCCCTCGGCCGCGTCGAGGTCGCCTGGCCGGTCAACCTGATCCTCCTCGACATGGCGGCCGACCCCGTCGGAGACTGGATGCTGGAGCGGGTGCGCCCCTTCTACCAGCGCGCCGCCGGGTGACCCCCGGACCGACCGGGCACCGACCACCGGCCGACCGGACCCCCGATCGACCGGACCACCGATCCACGGAACCACCGAACCACCGAACCACCGAGCCGTACGAGACAGAGGGGCGGGACCCAGGGTGAGCGCGTCAGGCAGCGCCGCGACCGGAGAGGTCGAGCAGATGCTGCGCCAGGTGGCGCCCGGACGCTACGACGCGTACGAGGGCCTGCTGCACGCCCTGGCCGACGGCGAGCTGTACATGCTGCTCTGGCAGGGCAACCCGGGCTCGGCCGACGCCCAGTACGGGAACATGGAGGTCGACGGGCACGGTTACGCGCCCTGCGTCACCTCCGCCGGCGAACTCGCCGCCTCCGGCTGGCACCGCGCCCACGAGCGCGTCACCGGCCGCGAGATCGCCCGCGCCCTCTACCCCGAGCGCTGGGGCGTCTGGCTCAATCCGCACGCCCCCGGCGGCGGCGTCGGAATCCCCTGGGCCGACCTGCGCCGGATCGCGACCGGCCTCGACCGGATGCCCGCCGGGCCCCTCCGGGTCTCCGAACCCGCACTGGAGATCCCGCAGTTCTACGCCCAGCTCACCCAGAACGCGCACCGGACCCCGGCCGTCCGCTCGCTGCGCCGCGGCTGGGTGCAGCCCGCGCTGGGAACCCCGTACCTCGTCATCGGGCTCGACCTGTACGACGGTTCGGCGGCGGCCGTGGACGAGGTGCGGGCGATGATGCGCCAGTCGATCGGCACCGTGCCCGACGGGCTGCCCGTCTCGACGGTCGCGCTCTCCGACGCGTACGACCCGGTGGCGCTCTGGCTGAAGGCCCACGCCCGGCCCTTCTACGACCGGGACGCGCACGGAGCACCGTCCCAGCATGCGGGATCCCACCGTCCGGGATACGGCTACCCGCCCGCGCAGCACCGCTGACGCCCGCTTCGCCCCACCGCCCCGCCCTGGCCGAAATTCCTTGCCAGGGCGGGGTTTTGCGTCCACTTGGGCCCGCTCCCGCCACCGATGTCCGGCATCGGACCGTTTTGGTGAGTGTCCGGGTCTCAGGTTGGTATCACCGCTATGCGGACTGTTCTCTGCCGCGTCACTCGCCAGTAGCGTTCGGCCGGTCAAGACCACACATGGCGACCCAGGGGTGGACCCATGCGCATACTCAATTCCCGGTCGACCCGGGCTCTGACGGCGGCCCTCACGGTCGGCCTCATCGCCACGGGCTGCGCGAGCGACCGGGACAAGGACGAGAACAAGTCCGGAGCCAAGGACACCTTCGTGTTCGGCGCCCCGGGCGACCCGGCCTCCCTCGACCCGGCCCTCGCGAGCGACGGCGAGACCTTCCGGGTCACCCGTCAGGCGTTCGAGGCGCTCCTGGAGCACGAGTCCGGCGGCAGCAAGCTGGTGGGCGGGCTCGCCGAGAAGTGGTCGAGCAACCCCGAGGGCACCGTCTGGACCTTCAACCTCCGCAAGGGCGTGAAGTTCCACGACGGCGAGACCCTCGACGCGAAGGCGGTCTGCGCCAACTACGACTACTGGTTCAACTGGAAGGGCACCTACCAGTCGAGCGCGGTCTCGTACTACTGGCAGACCATCATGGGCGGCTTCAAGGCCAACGAGGACAAGGAGACGCCCAAGGCGAACTACAAGTCCTGCACGGTCAAGGACGACGCCACGGCCGTCATCGAGGTCTTCGAGCCCTCCGCCAACCTGCCCGGCGGCTTCTCCCTGAACGCCCTCGCGATCCACTCGCCGAAGGCGATCGCGGAGTACGCGAAGCAGCAGGTCACCGAGGCCGGCGACGCCATCACGTACCCCAAGTACAGCCAGGAGGCCGGCACGGTCGCCGGCACCGGCCCGTACAAGATCACGAAGTGGAACAAGGGCAACAAGGAAGTCACCCTCGAGCGCTTCGACGACTACTGGGGCGACAAGGCCAAGATCAAGAACCTGGTCTTCCGCACGATCGACACCGAGGACGGCCGCCGCCAGGCGCTCCAGGCCGGTGACATCGACGGCTACGACCTGGTCGCGCCCGCCGACATCAAGACCCTCGAGGGCGCGGGCTTCCAGGTCCCGACCCGTGACGTCTTCAACCTGCTCTACCTCGGTATGACGCAGGAGGCCAACCCGGCGCTGAAGAAGCCCGAGGTCCGCCAGGCCATCGCGCACGCCGTCGACCGCGAGAACATCGTCAAGACCCAGCTGCCCGAGGGCGGCAAGGTCGCGACCCAGTTCATGCCCGACACCGTCGCCGGCTACTCGGAGAACGTGAAGAAGTACGCCTTCGACACGGCCAAGGCCAAGTCGCTCCTCGCCGGCGCCGGCGCGAGCGGCCTGTCGGTCGACTTCTGCTACCCGACCGAGGTCACCCGCCCGTACATGCCTGCCCCGCAGGACATCTTCGAGCTGGTCAAGGCCGACCTGGAGAAGGCCGGCATCAAGGTCACCCCGAAGCCGAAGAAGTGGAACCCCGACTACGTCGACGCGGTGGAGAAGGGCGGCTGCGCCCTCCACATGCTCGGCTGGACCGGTGACTTCAACGACGGCTACAACTTCATCGGCACCTGGTTCGCCGGGTACGACAAGCAGTGGGGCTTCAAGGACGACAAGGTCTTCAACGCGGTCAAGGCCGGCTCGCTCCAGGGCGACCCGACCAAGCGCACGGACCTCTACAAGGCCGCCAACGAGGCGATCATGGAGTACCTGCCCGGTCTCCCGCTGACCTCCTCCCCGCCGGCCATCGCGTTCGGCAAGAACGTGGTCCCGCCGAAGGTCTCCCCGCTGACGCAGGAGAACTTCGCCGAGGTCTCCTTCAAGTAACACACCCGTAAGCGGTCCGCCCGGTCACGCGCTCCTGCCGTGACCGGGCGTCCGCGCATCCACCCTCCACACGCAAGAAAGGGGCACGCGGGGTGTTGCGACTCGTCGTACGACGACTTCTCCAGCTCATACCCACCCTGCTCGGCCTGTCGGTTCTGCTGTTCATCTGGCTGAACCGACTGCCCGGCGGACCCGCCTCAGCGATCCTGGGCGAGCGGGCGACCGAAGCCGATGTGGCGCGCATCAACCGCGCGCTGGGACTCGACCAGCCGATCTACGTCCAGTACGGACGCTTCCTGAAGCGCCTCCTCGACCTCGACCTGGGCACCTCGGTGCAGACCGGGCAGCCCGTCTGGGACGAGTTCGTGCTGCGCTTCCCCGCCACGGTCGAACTCAGCATCGCGGCCATGGTCATCGCCACCGTCGTGGGCATCCCCCTCGGCTACCTCGCCGCCCGCAAGCGCGGCGGCTGGATCGACGTGGCCTCCGTCTCCGGCTCGCTCGTCGGCATCTGCATCCCGGTCTTCTTCCTGGCGCAGCTGCTCAAGGGCGCCTTCGGCGAGATCTTCGGTACCTTCGGCCGCCAGTCCACCGGCATCGACGCCACCAGCGTCACCGGCTTCGCCGTCCTCGACGGCCTGCTCACCGGCGAGCTCGACGCCGCCTGGGACGCCCTCATGCACCTGGTGCTGCCCGGCGTCGCCCTGGCCACCATCCCGCTCGCGGTCATCGTCCGGATGACCCGCGCCAGCGTCCTGGAGGTCCTCGGCGAGGACTACATCCGCACCGCCGAGTCCAAGGGCCTGGAGCGCCGGGTCGTCCGCGGTCGGCACGTCCTGCGCAACGCGCTGCTCCCCGTCGTCACCGCCGTCGGCCTGCTCACCGGCAGCCTGCTCTCCGGCGCGGTGCTCACCGAGTCCGTCTTCACCTTCGGCGGCATCGGCTCTTTCATCCGGACCGCCATCGACGCCCGCGACTACCCGGTGCTGGTCGGCTTCATCATGTTCATCGCCATGATCTACGTGCTGATCAACATGCTCGTCGACCTCGCCTACAGCGTCATCGACCCGAGGGTGCGGGTGCACTGATGAGTCTGATCACCACCACTTCGAAGATCGACCGGCTCGCCCAGCTCACGGCGAAGACCGAGACGGCCAGCGGCGCCAGCCTGTGGCGCGAGGCGATGCGCCGGATGCGCGCCAGCAAGATGGCGATCATCGGCGCCGTGATCATCGCCGCGTTCGTCCTGCTCGCGATCATCGGCCCGTGGATCGCCCCGTACAGCCCCACCGAGCAGACCTGGCGCGGCGAGGTCTTCTCCAACCGCGGCGAGTTCGTCGGCGCCCGCGCCGAGAACTGGTTCGGCCTGGACAACCTCGGCCGCGACCTGTTCTCCCGGATGCTCGTGGGCGCCCGCCAGACGCTGCTCGTCGGCGTCGTCTCCATGCTCATCGGCCTGCTGATCGGCGCGCTGGTCGGCATCGTGTCGGGCGCGGCGGCCACCCTCGGCGGGAAGTCCGGACGGCGGATCGACGACGCCATCATGCGCGTCACCGACATCCTGCTGGCGCTGCCCTCGCTGCTCCTCGCCGTCTCCGTCGCCGCCGTGATGGGCCAGTCGCTCACCACCGTGATGATCGCCGTCGGCGTGGTGCAGATCCCGGTCTTCGCCCGTCTGCTGCGCGGCTCGATGCTCGCCCAGGGCGGCAGCGACTACGTGCTCGCGGCCCGCTCGCTCGGCATCCGCAAGCGGCGGATCGTGCTCACCCAGATCCTGCCGAACTCGCTGAGCCCGGTGATCGTCCAGGCGACGCTCAGCCTCGCCACCGCCATCATCGAGGCCGCCGCCCTCTCCTACCTCGGACTCGGCAACCCCGATCCCGCGGTGCCGGAGTGGGGCGTCATGCTCTCCTCGGCCCAGCGCTTCTTCGACAACGAGCCGATGATGTCCATGTACCCGGCGGTCGGCATCATCATCACCGCCCTCGGCTTCACCCTGCTCGGCGAGGCCATGCGCGAAGCCCTCGACCCGAAGCTGCGAGGCTGACATGCCACTGCTCACCGTGGACGAACTCACCGTCACCTTCGGCGGCCGCGGCCGCAAGGACGTCCGGGCGGTCAACGGCGTCTCCTTCAGCGTCGACCAGGGCCAGGTCGTCGGCCTCGTCGGCGAGTCCGGCTGCGGCAAGTCCGTGACCTCGCTCGCCCTCATGGGACTGCTGCCCGGCAAGGGCGTCACCCTCGGCGGTCGCGCCGAACTCGACGGCACCGACCTGCTGAAGCTCTCCCCGTCGAAGATACGCGACCTGCGCGGGCGCGACATGGCGATGATCTTCCAGGACCCGCTGTCCTCGCTGAACCCGGTCGTCCCCATCGGCGTCCAGGTCACCGAGATCCTCCAGCGCCACCGCGGCCTGAAGGGCGAGGCCGCCCGCAAGGAGGCCGCGCACCTGCTCGACCGGGTCGGCATCCCCGACCCGGACCGGCGGCTCAAGGAGTTCCCGCACCAGCTCTCCGGCGGCATGCGGCAGCGCGCGCTCATCGCCATGGCGGTGGCCTGCGCCCCCCGTCTGCTGATCGCCGACGAGCCGACCACCGCGCTCGACGTCACCATCCAGGCCCAGATCCTCGAACTCCTCAAGGAACTGGTCGACCAGGAGGGCACCGCGCTGCTGATGATCACCCACGACCTGGGTGTCGTCGCCGGCCTCTGCGACCAGGTGAACGTCCTCTACGCGGGCAAGGTCGTCGAATCGGCCGGCCGGCGCGAGCTGTTCGCCCACCCGACGCACCCGTACACCCACGGCCTGCTCGGCTCCATCCCCCGGCTCGACGCCCCGCGCGGCGAACCGCTCCACCCGATCCGCGGGTCCATCAACGACCAGATCGCCTGGGCCGACGGCTGCGCCTTCGCCCCGCGCTGCGACCGGTACGAGATGGAGTGCCTCACCGGCACGCCCGAACTGACCGAACCGCGTGCGGCGGGCCACCACGCCCGCTGCGCGAACCCGGTCCTCGCCACGACGGAGGTACCGGCATGAGCCTGCTCGAACTCGACGGCGTGAAGGTCCACTTCCCCGTCAAGAAGGGCATCCTCTTCGACCGCACGGTCGGCCACGTCTACGCCGTGGACGGCATCTCGCTCAAGGTCGAGGCGGGCCAGACCTACGGCCTGGTCGGCGAGTCGGGCTGCGGCAAGACCACGCTCGGGCGGGCCGTGCTGCGGCTCGTGGACGTCACCGACGGCTCCGTCGTCCTCGACGGCACCGACGTGGCCAAGCTGCCGGAGAAGGAGCTGCGCTCCTTCCGCCGCCGGCTCCAGATGGTCTTCCAGGACCCGCTGGGCAGCCTCAACCCGCGCCAGAACATCGAGTCGATCCTCAGCGAGGGCATGGCCGCGCACGGCATCGGCGCGAACCAGGAGGAGCGGCGGGAGAGGATCCGGGAGATCCTCGCCAAGGTGGGCCTGCCCGCCAACAGCCTCTCCCGCTACCCGCACGAGTTCTCCGGCGGTCAGCGCCAGCGCATCGGCATCGCCCGCGCGCTGGTCCTGGAGCCGGACCTCATCATCTGCGACGAGCCGGTCTCCGCGCTCGACGTCTCCATCCAGGCGCAGGTCATCAACCTGCTGGAGGAGCTCCAGGAGTCGATGGGCCTGACCTACCTGGTCATCGCCCACGACCTCGCCGTCGTCCGGCACATCTCGGACGTCATCGGCGTGATGTACCTGGGCTCCCTGGTGGAGGAGGCGCCGAGCGACACGCTGTACGAGGAGCCGCTGCACCCGTACACCCGGGCGCTCATGTCGGCCGTGCCGGTGCCCGACCCGGAGGTCGAGGAGCGGCGCGAGCGGATCCTGCTCCACGGCGACCTGCCCTCCCCGGCGAACCCGCCGGCGGGCTGCCGCTTCCACACCCGCTGCCCGTGGGCGCAGCCGAAGTGCTCCCAGGAGCGCCCGGAGCTCACCGACGCGGGCGGCGGCCACAAGGTGGCGTGCCACTTCACCCGGGAGATCCAGGACGGCACGCTCGCCCCGGCGGGCGGGTCCGACGCCGTGGTGATCCCGGCCCAGGCGGAGGCCCCGGCGGACGAGACGACCCCGGAGCCGGAGGACGCCCCCAAGGACGCCCCCAAGGACGCCCCTAAGGACGCGCCCGAGGACGCCCCCAAGGACGCGCCCGAGGAGGCTCCTGAGGACGCCCCCAAGGACGCGCCCGAGGACGCCCCCAAGGACAAGTAGGGCACCTGGAAGGGGTCCGGTCGCCGCGGTGCGGCCGGGCCCCTTCCGAACACACGGCACAATTGGCCGGTGCTCCACGATCTGTTCAGTCCGTCGGTCCAACACACACTCGACCTCGTCGGCATCTTCGTCTTCGCCATCTCCGGCGCCCTCCTCGGCGTCCGGAAGAACTTCGACGTCTTCGGCATGGCCGTCCTCGCCGAGGTGACCGCGCTCGGCGGCGGACTCCTGCGCGACCTGATCATCGGAGCCGTACCCCCGGCCGCCTTCACCGACCTCGGCTACTTCCTCATGCCGCTGGTCGCCACCGCGCTCGTCTTCTTCCTCCACCCCGAGGTGGAGCGCACCCAGACCGCCGTGAACGTCTTCGACGCGGCCGGCCTCGGCCTCTTCTGCGTGACCGGGACGACGAAGGCGTACGACTACGGGCTCGGCCTCACCTCCTCGGCGGCGCTCGGCCTCGCCACGGCCGTCGGCGGCGGCGTGCTGCGCGACGTGCTCGCCAACGAGGTGCCCTCGCTGCTCCGCTGGGACCGGGACCTGTACGCCGTGCCCGCCATCGTCGGCTCGGCCATGGTCGTCCTCTGCATCCGCTTCGACGTGCTGAACGCCTACACCAGCAGCACCGCCGTGCTCACCGCCTTCCTCCTGCGGCTGCTCGCGATGCGCTACCACTGGCGGGCGCCGCGCGCCTGGAACCGCCGCTCGGCGGCCCGCGAGGAGCCCGAAAAAGCTACCGCTCAGTAATTTTCTGCTGTACCGTCGGCCGCATGAGCACGAGCACCGAGACGAGCCCCGAGACGAGCCCCGCCCCCGCGGCCGAGGCGCTCAGCGAGTTCGACCGGGACACCGCCGTCACCCCGCGCGAGCCCGGTGTCTACGACGCCGAACTCTCGGCGGGCTGGACGATCATCCATGCCGTCAACGGCGGCTACCTCCTCGCCCTGCTCGGTCGCGCCCTCGGCGACCACCTGCCGCACCCCGACCCGTTCACCATCTCGGCGCACTACCTCACGCCGTCGGTGCCGGGCCCCGCGGTCATCCGGACCGAGACCGTCCGCACCGGCCGGACCCTCTCCACCGGCACCGCCTCCCTCTACCAGTACGCCGAGGACGGCACCGAGGTCGAGCGGATCCGCGTCCTCGCCTCCTACGGCGACCTCGACGCCCTCGCCGACGACGTCCGCACCAGCGCGGTCCCGCCCGTCTTCGCCCCGGCCGACCAGTGCTTCAGCGCCTCCGACGGCCCGGCCCCGCCGATCCCCGGCTCCTCCGCCATCACCGACCGGCTGGACCTCCGCCTCGACCCCTCCTGCGTCGGCTGGGCGATCGGCGCCCCCTCCGGCAAGGGCGAGATGCGCGCCTGGTTCGGCCTCGCCGACGGCCGCGAGCCCGACGCGCTCTCCCTGCTCCTCGCCGTCGACGCCCTGCCGCCGACCTCCTTCGAGCTGGGCCTCAAGGGCTGGACGCCGACCGTGGAACTCACCACGCACGTCCGCTGCCGCCCCGCCCCCGGCCCGCTCCGGGTCTCCATCACCACCCGCAACCTCGCCGGCGGCTTCCTGGAGGAGGACGCCGAGGTCTGGGACAGCGCCGGCCGGCTCGTCGCCCAGTCCCGCCAGCTGGCCCGCGCCCCGCGCGGCTGAACCGGTACGTCCCCGGCCCGCGACGGCCGGGCGCCGGTCCACGGGCGGGCCGGGCGACGGCCGACGGCGCCCGGGCGCGGGGGACGGGCGGGCCGGAGTCGGCCCCTGCCCGGCGGAGTCCGGCCGGGCTCGTAGGGGAGCGCCCCGTCCGGGCTCGTAGAATCGACCCACCATGGTTTACCTCGACCACGCCGCGACCACGCCCATGCTCCCCGAGGCGATCGAGGCGATGACCGCCCACCTCGCCGTCACGGGCAACGCCTCCTCCCTGCACGCCGCCGGCCGGCGCGCCCGGCGGACCGTCGAGGAGGGCCGCGAGGCCCTCGCCGCCGCGCTCGGCGCCCGCCCCAGCGAGGTGGTCTTCACCTCCGGCGGCACCGAGGCCGACAACCTCGCCGTGAAGGGCCTCTACTGGTCCCGCCGCGCCGCCGACCCCCGCCGCACCCGGGTCCTCGCCAGCCCCGTCGAGCACCACGCCGTCCTCGACGCCGTCGACTGGCTCGCCACCCACGAGGGCGCCGACGTCGAGTACCTGCCGGTCGACGCGTACGGCAGGGTCCACCCCGAGGCGCTGCGCGAGGCGATCGCCCGCGACCCGGACTCCGTCGCCCTCGCCACCGTGATGTGGGCCAACAACGAGATCGGCACCGTCATGCCGGTCCGCGCGCTCGCCGACGTCGCCGCCGGGTTCGGCGTCCCGCTGCACGCCGACGCCGTCCAGGCCGTCGGCCAGCTCCCCGTCGACTTCGGCGCCTCCGGGCTCGCCGCCATGACCGTCTCCGGCCACAAGATCGGCGGCCCGTACGGCATCGGCGCCCTGCTCCTCGGCCGCGAGTACACCCCCGTCCCCGTGCTGCACGGCGGCGGGCAGGAGCGGCACGTCCGCTCCGGCACCCTCGACGTCCCCGCCGTCGCCGCCTTCGCCACCGCGGCCCGCGTTGCCGCCGACGGGCAGGAGGCCTTCGCCCGCGAGGTCGGCGCCCTGCGCGACGCGCTCGTCACCGCCGTCCGCGCGACCGTCCCCGACGCGATCCTCGGCGGCGACCCGGCCGACCGGCTCCCCGCCAACGCCCACTTCACCTTCCCCGGCTGCGAGGGCGACTCCCTGCTCCTCCTGCTCGACGCCGCCGGCATCGCCTGCTCCACCGGCTCCGCCTGCACCGCCGGCATCGCCCAGCCCAGCCACGTCCTGCTCGCCACCGGCACCGACCCCGACCTGGCCCGCGGCACCCTCCGCTTCTCCCTCGGCCACACCTCCACCGAGGAGGACGTGAAGGCCGTCGCCGACGCCATCGGCCCCGCCGTGGAGCGCGCCAGGACCGCCGGCCTCAGCTAGGCCGTGCCGTCCGGTCCGGCCGGGAGTCTCGTCCGCTCCCGGCGGACCAGCTCCATGTACCGGTCCCACTCCCAGTGCGGGCCGGGATCGGTGTGGTCGGTGCCCTCGACCTCCACGTGCCCGATGACGTGCTCCCGGTCCACCGGTATCCCGTACCGCCGGCAGATGTCCGCCGTGAGCCGCGCGGACCCCGCGTACATCTCCGCCGTGAAGTCCCGCGGCCGGTCCACGAAACCCTCGTGCTCGATGCCGATGCTCCGCTCGTTCATGTCCCGGTTCCCGGCGTGGAAGGCCACGTCGAGCTCCCGGACCATCTGCGCCACGTGCCCGTCCTTGCGGACCACGTAGTGCGTGGCGGCCTGGTGCAGCGGGTTGCGGAAGACCTTCAGCGCCGACGCGTACGAGCCCTGCACCACGTGGATCACCACGCGGTCGATCACGTAGTCGTCCGGCCGGTCCGCCCGCCGCCAGTTCGCCTGGTGCGCGGCCGTCCACTCGGCGGCCTTGTGGTCCAGGGCCCCGTCCGTCCGCGGCTTCTCCATCCCCGGCAGCCGCCACCAGGCCCGCGCCAGCTCCTCGCGCGCCAGGACCGCCGTGCCGACCACGGCGGTCCCGCCGCCGAGCAGCACGGCGCGACGCCGGACCCCCCGCTTCTTCCCGGTCCCCCGCTTGCCGTTCTCGCTCCCCATGTCTCCCAGAACGCTCGGTCCCGGCCGCGCGGTTCCCGGCGCCCCGTACCCTGGTAGGGCTATGACTCAGACTCCGCGCCCTCTCCGTGTCCTCGCCGCCATGTCCGGTGGCGTCGACTCCGCCGTCGCCGCCGCCCGAGCCGTCGAGGCGGGCCACGACGTCACCGGCGTGCACCTCGCGCTCTCCGCGAACCCGCAGTCCTTCCGCACCGGAGCCCGCGGCTGCTGCACCATCGAGGACTCGCGCGACGCGCGCCGGGCCGCCGACGTCATCGGCATCCCCTTCTACGTGTGGGACCTCGCCGAGCGCTTCCGCGCCGACGTCGTCGACGACTTCGTCGCGGAGTACGAGGCGGGCCGCACCCCCAACCCGTGCCTGCGCTGCAACGAGAAGATCAAGTTCGCGGCGCTGCTCGACAAGGCGCTCGCCCTCGGCTTCGACGCGGTCTGCACCGGCCACTACGCCACCGTGGTGTCGAACGAGGACGGCACCCGCGAGCTGCACCGCGCCTCCGACATGGCGAAGGACCAGTCGTACGTGCTCGGCGTCCTCGACGAGCAGCAGCTCGCCCACGCGATGTTCCCGCTCGGCGACACCCTCACCACCAAGGACGAGATCCGGGCCGAGGCCGAGCGGCGCGGCCTCGCCGTCGCCAAGAAGCCCGACAGCCACGACATCTGCTTCATCGCCGACGGCGACACCCAGGGCTTCCTCGCCACCCGCCTGGGCAAGGCGGAGGGCGACATCGTCGACGAGTCGGGCAACAGGCTCGGCACCCACGAGGGCGCGTACGGCTTCACCATCGGCCAGCGCAAGGGGCTCCGCATCGGCCACCCGGCCGCCGACGGCAAGCCCCGCTACGTCCTCGACATCTCGCCCGTGGACAACACCGTCACCGTCGGCCCCGCTGAGTCCCTCGACGTCACCGCCCTCACCGCGATCAAGCCCCGCTGGTGCGGCACCGCCCCCGAGGGCCCCGGCCGCTACACCGCCCAGCTCCGCGCCCACGGCGGCGAGACCCAGGTCACCGCGGTCCCGGAGGACGACGGGCTCCGCGTCACCTTCGACGAGCCCGTCCGGGGCGTGGCCCCGGGCCAGGCGATCGTGCTCTACGACGGCACGCGCGTGGTCGGCTCGGCGACGATCGCGCGGACGGTACGCCGCACGGAGACCGCCCCCGCGTAGCGGGGGCCGTCCGGCTCGTACGGCCCCGCCGGCTCACACGGTCCCGGCCGACTCCGCGACCTCCGCCACGAACTCCGCGAGGACCGGCGCCAGCACATGGGGCGCCACCTCGTGGGTCTGGCCCGTCAGCGTCCGGTGCCGGGCCCGGGGCAGCAGCGCCGACAGCTCCCGGGCGGCCCGCCGTACCGGCGCCGGGCTCGCGCCCCCGTCGACCACCAGCACGCGCGCGTGGACCTCCGGGAGGGACCCGAGCACCTCGTACGGCTCGAAGACCGACACCGCCGCCACCGGCAGCCCGGCCGCGGCGGCCGCCAGCGCCAGCGCGCCGCCCGCCCCGTTGCCGTGCACCGCCGCACCGGGACCCGCCTCCGCCAGCACCGCCGCCAGGTCCTCGAACTCCCGCTCGACCGCGTAGCCGCTCCCGCCGTGCTCCCGGCGGTCGTACAGGAAGACCGGACAGCTCCGGGCCAGCAGCCGGGCGAGCGGCCCCTCGCCCGCGTCCGTCCCCGGCACCCCGCCGACCAGCACCACCGCGGGACCGTCCGCGGCCCCCGTCCCGTACCGCGCGTACGCGATCGGGGTCCCGTCCCGTGACACGACCGTCTTCACCTCGTCCATGGCAGGGCAGACCGGCGGACCCGCCGGAACTCATCGCCGCGGCCCGGGATTTCCCGAAGAATCCTGGAAGCCGCAGGTCACGGCATACGGTGTCGGCATGAACATCTGCGTCTTCCTCTCCGCCGCCGACCTCGACGAGCGCTACACCGCCCCCGCCCGCGAGTTCGCCGGCCTCCTCGGCAAGGCCGGCTACACCCTCGTGTGGGGCGGCTCCGACACCGGCCTGATGAAGGTCGTCGCGGACGGCGTCCAGGAGGCCGGCGGCCGGCTCGTCGGCGTCTCCGTCGACTTCCTCGCCGCCAAGGCCCGCCTCCAGGCCGACGAGATGACCGTCGCCAAGGACCTCGCCGAACGGAAGGCGCTCCTCCTCGCCAAGTCCGACGCGATCGTCGTCATGGTCGGCGGCACCGGCACCCTCGACGAGGCCACCGAGATCCTGGAACTGAAGAAGCACGCCAAGCACACCAAGCCCGTCGTCGTCCTCAACACCGCCGGCTTCTACGACGGCCTCAGGACCCAGTTCCAGCGCATGGAGGACGAGGGCTTCCTCCCCCGCCCCCTCGCCGAACTCGCCTTCTTCGCCGAGGACGGGGCGAAGGCCCTCGCGTACCTGGAGAGCGAGATCGCCTCCCGCTGATGGGACCATGGTGACCATGGCTACTCATGTGATCACCGGGGCCGGTTCCGGCATCGGCGCCGCCGTCGCGCGGCGGCTGCACGCGCGCGGGGACGAACTCGTGCTGCACGCGCGCGACGCGGGGCGGGCGAAGGAGCTGGCGGCGGAGTTCCCCGGCGCCCGGACGCTCGTCGGGGACCTGGCGGACCCGGACCGGCTCTCCTGGGCGTTCTCGCACCAGAGCCTGCCGGACCGGGTCGACTCGCTGCTGCACGTCGCCGGCGTCGTGGACCTCGGCGGCGTGGGGGAGCTGACCCCCAAGGCCTGGCACCACCAGCTGAACGTCAACCTGATCGCCCCCGCCGAGCTGACCCGGCACTTCCTGCCGCAGCTCCGCCTCTGCCAGGGGCACGTCGTCTTCGTGAACTCCGGCGCCGGGCTGGCCGCGCACGCGGAGTGGAGCGCGTACGCCGCCTCCAAGCACGGCCTGAAGGCCCTCGCCGACTCGCTGCGCCACGAGGAGCACGCCCACGGCGTCCGGGTCACCTCCGTCTACCCCGGCCGCACCGCGAGCCCCATGCAGACCAAGGTGCACCAGCAGGAGGGCAAGGAGTACGACCCCGCGAAGTGGATCGACCCCGAGTCCGTGGCCACCACGATCGTGATGGCACTGGACCTGCCGCGCGACGCCGAGGTCAACGACCTGACGGTCCGTCCGGGGCGGTAGGGAACCATGAACGACACCCCCCAGTGGGGCCCCGCCACCGGCGTCGGGTCCCTGCCCGGCGGCGACGCCCGCGAGGCCGCCAAGACCGTCACCGGATCCTTCGAGGACTTCCCCTTCCTCGCCGAACTCCCCGCCCGGGGGCCCGGCGCCGACATGATCGGCCGCACCCTCGGGATGCTCGTCGACCTGTACGCGCACGTGGAGCCCAGCGGCTGGCGGATCAGCGACCGGCCCGGCCGCGACACCCGCCGCGCCCGCTCCTGGCTCGGCGAGGACCTCGACGCCCTGGAGGAGTTCACCCAGGGGTACGAGGGACCGCTCAAGGTCCAGGCCGTCGGCCCGTGGACGCTCGCCGCCGCCCTCGAACTCCGCGGCGGCGAGGCCGCCCTGGGCGACGCGGGCGCCTGCCGTGACCTCGTCGCCTCCCTCGCCGAGGGCCTGCGCGAGCACCTCGCCGACGTCGCCAGGCGCGTCCCCGGCGCCCGGATCGTGCTCCAGCTCGACGAGCCCTCGCTCACCGCCGTCCTCCTCGGGCAGATCCGCACCGCCAGCGGCTACCGCACCCACCGGGCCGTCGACCGGCAGGTCGTCGAGGCCGCCCTGCGGGACGTGGTCGCCGCCCACGACGGGCCCGTGACCGTCCACTCGTGCGCCCCCGGGGTGCCCTTCGCGCTGCTGCGCCGGGCCGGTGTCGCCGGCGTCTCGTTCGACTTCGGGCTGCTCACCGAACGTGACGAGGAGCCGATCGGCGAGGCCGTGGAGGCCGGCACGAAGCTCTTCGCCGGTGTGGTGCCCTCCACCGACACGGCATTGTCCGACCCGGGCGGTAGCGTCATGGGGGTCAGGACGCTGTGGCGCAGGCTGGGGCTGAATCCGGGGACTCTCGCCGAGTCCGTGGTCGTCACCCCCACCTGCGGGCTCGCGGGCGCCTCGCCCGCGTACGCCCGGGCGGCGCTCGCCCACTGCGCCCGGGCGGCGAGATCGCTCGCGGACAACCCAGAGTGACCGGGTTCTGAAGTACGGGAGGACGGACGAAGGTGGCAGTCGAACAGGGGGCCCTGCCCGGCGGAGAGGCGGTCGTGCCCGCCGAGGCACGGGAGAAGCACGCCGAGCTGGCCGAGCAGGTCGAGGAGCACCGCTTCCGGTACTACGTGAAGGACCAGCCGGTCGTCAGCGACGCGGAGTTCGACCGGCTCCTGCGCGCCCTGGAGGCGCTGGAGGAGGAGCACCCGGAGCTGCGCACGCCCGACTCGCCGACCCAGAAGGTGGCCGGGCAGTACGAGACGGACTTCGCCTCCGTCGAGCACCGCGAGCGCATGCTCTCGCTGGACAACGCCTTCGACGACGAGGAGCTGGCGACCTGGGCCGAGCGCGTCGCCCGGGACGTCGGCACCCCCGACTTCCACTTCCTGTGCGAGCTCAAGGTCGACGGCCTCGCCGTCAACCTGACCTACGAGCACGGCCGGCTCACCCGCGCCGCCACCCGCGGCGACGGCCGCGCCGGCGAGGACATCACGCCCAACGTGCGGACGATCTCCGACATCCCCGAGCGGCTCAAGGGAGACCGGATCCCGGAGCTCGTCGAGATCCGGGGCGAGGTCTACTTCCCGATGGAGGCCTTCGAGGCGCTCAACGCCCGTCTGGTGGAGGCCGGCGACAAGCCCTTCGCCAACCCGCGCAACGCGGCCGCCGGCTCGCTGCGCCAGAAGGACCCGAAGGTCACCGCCACCCGCCCGCTCCACATGGTGGTCCACGGCATCGGCGCCCGGGAGGGCTTCGAGATCTCCCGGCTCTCGGAGGCGTACGGGCTGCTGCGCGCGTGGGGCCTGCCCACCTCCACGCACAACAAGGTGGTCGGCGGCCTCCCCGAGGTGCGCGAGTTCATCGCGTACTACGGCGAGAACCGCCACTCCGTCGCCCACGAGATCGACGGCGTCGTCGTCAAGCTCGACGAGATCCCCCTCCAGGGCCGGCTCGGCTCCACCGCGCGCGCCCCGCGCTGGGCCATCGCCTGGAAGTACGCGCCGGAGGAGGTCAACACCAAGCTCGTCGACATCAAGGTCGGCGTCGGCCGCACCGGCCGCGTCACCCCGTACGCCCAGGTGGAGCCCGTCACCGTGGCCGGCTCCGAGGTCGAGTTCGCCACCCTCCACAACCAGGAGGTGGTGAAGGCCAAGGGCGTCCTCATCGGCGACACCGTGGTGCTCCGCAAGGCCGGCGACGTCATCCCGGAGATCCTCGGCCCCGTGGCCGACCTGCGGGACGGCACCGAGCGGGAGTTCGTGATGCCGGCCGAGTGCCCCGAGTGCGGCACGGCGCTGAAGCCGATGAAGGAGGGCGACATCGACCTCCGCTGTCCGAACGCCCGGACCTGCCCGGCCCAGCTGCGCGAGCGGGTCGAGTTCCTCGCCGGGCGCGCCTGCCTCGACATCGAGAAGTTCGGCGCGGTGGCCGCCGCCGCCCTGACCCAGCCCCTGGAGCCGGCCGAACCGCCGCTCAGGGACGAGGGCGACCTCTTCGACCTCACCATCGAGCAGCTGCTGCCGATCAGGGCGTACGTCCTCGACGCCGACAGCGGACTGCCCAAGCGGGACCCGAAGACCGGCGAGGAGAAGATCGCCACCGTCTTCGCCAACCAGAAGGGCGAGCCGAAGAAGAACGCGCTCGCCATGCTGGAGAACATCGCCGCCGCCAGGACCCGCCCGCTCGCCCGCTTCATCAACGGCCTGTCGATCCGTCACGTCGGCCCCGTCGCCGCCGAGGCGCTGGCCCGCGAGTTCCGCTCCCTGGAGCGGATCGAGCAGGCCACCGAGGAGGAGCTGGCCGCGGTGGACGGCGTCGGCGGCATCATCGCCGCCGCCGTGAAGCAGTGGTTCGCCGAGGAGTGGCACCGCGAGATCCTGCGGAAGTGGCGCGCCGCCGGCGTCACCCTGGAGGACGAGGGCGCGGGGGAGGAGGAGGGGCCCCGCCCGCTGGAGGGCCTGACGGTCGTCGTGACCGGCACCCTGGAACAGTTCACCCGGGATGGCGCAAAAGAATCGCTCCAGAGCCGCGGAGCGAAGGTCACCGGTTCCGTTTCGAAGAAGACCTCCTTCGTCGTGGTCGGGGAGAACCCGGGCTCCAAGTACGACAAGGCGATGCAGCTGAAGGTTCCGGTTCTCGACGAGGAAGGCTTCAAGATCCTGCTCGAACAGGGTCCCGAGGCCGCCCGCGAGGCCGCACGGCCGGTCGAGGAGTAACCGCCGGTCACCCCTCTCCGGACCCCGGAAGCTCACCCGTTCGGCGCATACCAGATCGTTACGGGTGGCCAGGTCGCATTCGGGCAAGAGAGGGAGAGCGCTGCCCCTCGGCGCCCTCGGCGGCCTAGTGTGGTGACCGTGCGTCTCGTCCCGCACCGCCGCGCGAGGGTTCTGCGCGGCCGTGCGCCAGGACGAACGGCCCCGCGCCGTGCGCCCCGCCCCTGAAGCCGGCGGG
>NZ_JBHTST010000074.1:0-38434 GCF_042794995.1 Streptomyces sp. NPDC056503 | reverse complement strand
GGGCGCGCTGAGCGCCCGGGGCCGTCCCCTTTCCGCCTTCCGCGTGCTCAGCTCACCTCGGCGGTGTCGGAGGCGGTGGGGGCGCCCCCGAGGGTGGAGGAGGCGCTGGAGTCGGGGGCCTCGCTGCTGGGCGTCTCCGACGGGGTCGGCGGGGTGGTCGTCGGCGGGGTGGGCGGGGTCGTCGTCGGGAGCGTCGGGGGCGCCGTGGGCGGCTTGGTCGTGCCCGACGGGGGCGTCGGCGGCCTGCTCGTGGTCCGGGTCGGCGCGGGGCGGGTCGGCGTGGGGCCTCCCGGTGACGTCGTCGGCGCCCCGGTCGACCCCGGTGCGCTCGTCGTCGACGGGTCCGGGCCACCGGGGGCGGTCGTCGACGGCGAGCCGCTCGCCGACGGGTCCGTGCCGGTCGCCGACGGGGTCGCGCCGGAGGTGGTGGGGCCGGGCGAGCCGGAGGCGCTCGACGCCCCGGCCCCGGTGGGGGCGTCGCCGGGCTCGCCCTCGGCGGGGGCGCCGTCGTCGGTGCCCGGCAGGTCGTCGCCGCCCTGGTCGGCGGTGCTGTCGGTGCTGACGGTGCCGGAGGCGGGCGCGTCGTCGTTGCCGGAGGTGGCGCCGAGGGTGACGACGGTGCCGAGGACGGCGACGAGGAGCGCGCCGGCGCCGACGGCGGCGAGGTTGCGCCGGGTGCCGTTGACGACGAGCGCCTTGAGTCCTCTGCGCGGGGGGTCGGCCGGGGCCGTGGCGGGACGGGCGACGACCGTGGGGCCGTCGTCGGCGAAGTCCGGGAAGACCGGGAAGCCGGGCGGCGTGAGGCCGGCCGCGGCGGGGACCGACGGCAGCGCCTCGGTCGGCGGCTCGGCGGACGTCCGGATGACCGGGGGCGTGTTCCGTACGGCGGGCAGGCCGCGCGGCGGGGAGTCGGTACGGGACGGCGGCGCGGCCGGCGCCGGCTCCCGCTCGCGGGTGAGGTCGGCGACGAGGGCGAGGGCCCGGCGGCCCGCGACGGTGCCGCGCTTGTCGGCGAGGGCGCCGCGCAGCCCGATGGAGGCCTCCAGCTCGGCGCGGGCGCGGGCCAGGTTGTCGGCGCAGATCGCGAGGACGCCGAGCTCGTGGTGGAAGTACGCCTCCTCGGCGACGTCCCCAGCGAGCCGGGCGGCCTCCTGGCCGGAGCGCAGGGCCCGCTCCCAGGCGCCCCAGTGGAGGCCCGCGGCGAAGGCGGGAGCGGCGGCGCGGGCGAGGGCGACGGCGGTGGTGCGACGCTCGGCGGCGGCCTCGGCGCCGCCCGCGGTGTCCCCGAGGAGACCGCCGAGCGCGGCCAGCAGGGCGTCGGACTCGGCGGCGGCGCGCTCGGGGCCCACCGAGGGGTGGCCGGCCCACCAGGCGTAGTGCTGGGCGGCGGCGTGGACGCGGTCGGCGGTGTCGTGGCCGTATCCGTGGGCGAGGAGCTGGGTGAGGACGCCGCCGGCGAGCCGGTGCCGGGTGCCGACGGGGCTGAGGAGGCCGCAGGCGCGCAGCTCGCCGAGGGCGGCGTCGGCGTGGGTGTCGCCGACGAGCGCGGGGAGGTGGGCGTGGTGCGGGAGCTCGCCGCCGAGGGCGACGGCGAAGCGGAGGGTGGTCTGGGCGGAGCGGCTGAGCCGGGAGGCGAGCAGCGCGGCGGGGGCGGCGCCCTCGCCGAGGCTGGGCAGCGGCACCTCGTGGAGCTCGACGTCGGGGTCCTCGTACGGGTCGAGGCCGGGCGCGGCGCCGACGGTGCCCGTCACCGCGGGCGTACCGGACGGGCCGAAGGCCTCCTCCAGGGCGCCGAAGGCGTCGAACTCGGCGGGGGTGACGCGCAGCCGGTCGCGCTGGCGGAGCAGGGCGCCGGCCTGGACGAAGCGGATCGGCAGTCCCTCGGACTCGAACCAGAGGTCTCCGGCCCAGTTGGCCTCCTCGTCGGTGAGGCGGCGGCCGACGGCCGCCTCCAGGAGGGCGAGGGAGGCGGCACGGCCGAGGCCGGGGAGGGGGACCTCCTCGATCTGCGCCTCGGCCGAGGGGGCGGGGACGCCGGGGGCGGCGGCGAGGAGGAAGGCGCACTCGGGGGCGGCGGCGAGGAGGTCGTCGAGGGCGGCGCCGCCGAACTCCAGGTCGTCGACGACGACGACGGCGCCGACGGTGGCGAGGCCGTCCCGCAGGCCGTCGCGGTCGGGCCGGTGGCGGGGGGCGTGCAGGACCGCGGTGCGCAGCTCGTGGAGGAGTTCGCCGGTGGTGCGGTGGTGGCCGGAGAGGCGGACGACACCGTCGGGGGCGAGGGAGGCGCAGTCGGTGGCGACGGCGTCGAGGAGGGCGGTGCGGCCGGAGCCGTCGGGGCCGGTGAGGCGGGCGGAGCGGCCGCGCGTGAGGGTCTCGGTGAGCCGGGCGCGCTGCTCGTCGCGTTCCAGGAGGGGCAGCTCGGGGGCGGCGGGGCCGGGTGGCGCGGGCGCGGCGGTGACCCGGTCGGCCTCGGCGCGCTCCTCGGGGGTGCGGCGGCGGGCGGCCGGGGGCTCCTCGCCGGGCGGGCACGGCTCGATCTCGCTGCCGTCGACGGGGTTGACGGTGAGGAGCAGCCCGCCGGAGACGATCCGGGTGACGCGGGCGCGGGCGGGCGCGGCGGCGCGGTCGGGCAGGGCGGTGGGCTGCGCGGGGCGGGCGTCCTCGGCCGCGGCGTCGTGACCGGACTCGTCCGGCCCCCGGTGTATCGGGTCCATGGTCAAAGCCCCCAAGAGCGGTGGTGCGGAGCCCGCCGGGTGGGTCCGTCTTCGGGTGCGGGCGACCGAACCCTAGACGGTCGCCGGGCGCCCGGGAACAGGCGGGGTGCCGTGGAGACCAAGACGTCACGGTCTTGTGAGGATTGAGCGTGACGCCTGGTTCGCACAGGGGCTTCACAGACGGTTCACCCGGGGGGCCGTACCCGGACCGCCCGATCAGACGCGGGGCAGGGACTCCAGGGCGAGGCCGCCCTCGATGGCGAGGATGCGGTGGAGGCGGGTGGCGACGAGGAGCCGCTGCATCTGCGGCGGCACCCCGCGCAGGACGAGCCGGCGGCCGCAGCGGCCGGCCCGTCGGTGGGCGCCCATGATCACGCCGAGGCCGGTGGCGTCCCAGGAGTCGAGTCCGGTCAGGTCCAGCACGAGGTCGCCGACGCCGTCGTCGACGGCCGTGTGCAGGACCGTACGGGCGTCCGCCGCGCTCCGGACGTCGAGGCGGCCCCCGACGACCAGCTCGGCATGGTCGCCCCTGATGTGCATAGTCGCTCCCCGGGAAATGCTCCGTCTTCGCAAACAACTGACTGCCGCCTCGGCAGATACGTTGCGCCTTGTCGTCGAACCGATACCTGAATTCACTCCATGGAGTGAGGCTGTGTGGCGGGTACGGCTCAGTACTTGTAGAAGCCCTGCCCGCTCTTGCGGCCGATGTCACCCGCGTCCACCATCCGGCGCATCAGCTCCGGGGGCGCGAACTTCTCGTCCTGGGTCTCGGCGTAGATGTTGCCGGTGGCGTTGACGAGGATGTCGACGCCGGTGAGGTCGGTGGTGGCGAGCGGGCCCATGGCGTGGCCGAAGCCCAGCCGGCAGGCGAGGTCGATGTCCTCGGCGGTGGCGACGCCCGACTCGTACAGCTTGGCGGCCTCGACGACGAGGGCGGAGATGAGCCGGGTGGTGACGAAGCCGGCGACGTCGCGGTTGACGACGATGCAGGTCTTGCCGACGGACTCGGCGAAGGAGCGGGCGGCGGCGAGGGTCTCGTCGCTCGTCTTGTAGCCGCGGACGAGCTCGACGAGCTGCATCATCGGGACGGGCGAGAAGAAGTGGACGCCGACGACGGCCTCGGGGCGCTCCGTCACCGCGGCGATCTTGGTGATCGGGATGGCGGAGGTGTTGGAGGCGAGGACCGCGCCGTCCTTGGCGATCTTGTCGAGGGAGCGGAAGATCTCGTGCTTGACCTCGATCTTCTCGAAGACGGCCTCGACGACGATGTCGGCGTCGGCGACCGCGTCGAGCTCGGTGGTGGCGGTGATCCGGCCGAGGGCGGCCTCCGCGTCGGCGGCGTCGAGCCGGCCCTTCGCGACGAACTTCTCGTACGACGCCTTGATGCCGTCGGTGCCGCGGGTCAGAGCGGCGTCGGTGACGTCCCGCAGGACCACGTCCCAGCCGGCCTGTGCCGAGACCTGAGCGATGCCGGCTCCCATGAGTCCGGCCCCGATGACGGCGAGCTTCCCAGCCACGAATTCCACCCCTTAACACCTGTTCACTTCTGGCTCCTCGGCGGAGATTAGCGGGCCGGGGGCGCCATGTGACCGCGAAGTAATGCGCGTCACGCCCTCTTTGACGGACGTCACACTCACGACAGGTGCGGCGGGGCGGAGCGTCACTAGGCTGGGGTCCATGGTCAATCTGACGCGCATCTACACCCGCACCGGCGACCAGGGCACGACGGCCCTGGGCGACATGAGCCGCACCGCCAAGACCGACCTCCGGATCGCGGCCTACGCGGACGCCAACGAGGCCAACGCGGTCATCGGCACCGCGCTCGCGCTGGGGCACCTGGAGGAGGAGGTCGTCACGGTCCTCACCCGCGTCCAGAACGACCTCTTCGACGTCGGCGCCGACCTCGCCACCCCGGTGGTCGAGGACCCGGAGTACCCGCCGCTGCGCGTGGAGCAGTCGTACGTGGACAAGCTGGAGGCGGACTGCGACCGCTTCCTGGAGCAGCTGGAGAAGCTGCGCTCCTTCATCCTGCCCGGCGGCACGCCCGGCGCGGCCCTGCTGCACCAGGCGTGCACGGTGGTCCGCCGCGCCGAGCGCTCGACGTGGGCGGCCCTGGAGGTCCACGGCGAGACGATGAACCCGCTCACGGCGACCTACCTCAACCGGCTCTCAGACCTGCTCTTCATCCTTGCGCGCGTCGCGAACCGCGAGGTCGGGGACGTGCTCTGGGTTCCGGGCGGGGACCGCTGACGTCTCCTTCCGGTCGCCCTCCGGCGCCTTCTTCGGCCAGACCGAGTAGCTGAGCGCGATCAGGCCGTGGATGCCGACGGCCCGCCAGACCCCGCCGATCGAGGCCTCCAGCTTCGAGGTGTCGCCGTCGCCGCCGACGTACCAGACCGCGGCGAGCAGCAGGGCGGAGGCGACGGAGCCGGCCACCAGCGTCCCGAGCCAGATCCGGCCCTCGTGCCGGGCGCGGGCCATGCCGTAGCGGGGCGGCTTCGGCGGCGGGGGGCCGCCGCCGAGGCGGTGGGCGGCGTGGCCGTCGAGCCACTTCACGGTGCGGTGGCCGTGGCCGACGGTGTAGCCGATGTAGATCGCCGCGAGGCCGTGGCGCCAGGCGGGCTCCGCGCCGCTCTTGAGGTCGACCGCGGTGACGACGAGGAGGAGCACCTCCAGGAGCGGCTCGCAGAGCAGCAGCCCCATCCCCAGTCTCGGCATGCGCAGCAGGTAGCGGGCGGTGAGCCCGGCGGCCAGCAGGACCCAGAAGCCCACCTCGCAGACCACGATCATCGTGACGATCACAGCGGTTCCCCTTTCGCTTCCCCCGGCGGGACCCTCTCAGCGTCCCGTGCGGGCGGGCCCGGTTCGTCGTCGCCGGTGAGGAATCGCGCCTACATCCTTCGGCGGAGGCGGGGACCCGCGCGGATCGGCCCGGACGCCGAGGTCCGGGGGCCACGGGGCGTGTTGGATGGGTACGTGACCTTCCCCCGCCCGCACCGCCACGACGTGCTCATCGCCTTCGCCGGCCTCTCCGTCGGCGTGCTGCTCTGGTCGTACGGGCTGTACACCACCGGCGACCGGCTCCTCGACCAGCGCTGGGCGGCGCTCGTCCCGCTGACGGTGATGGCCGGGGCGGAGGCGCTGCGCCGGGTGGCCCCGCAGACCGCCCTGGTCCTGGGCACGCTGGCGATCGTGGGCGACCAGTTCACCAACGGGAACCTGGCCACCGTGCTGATGTTCACGGACGTCGTCTACGCGGCGGTCGTCTACGGCACCCCGGCGCAGGCCCGCCGCATCCCGTACACCACGGCGCTGGTCACCGTCGCCACCACGGTGGCCTTCCTGGTCTGGTGGCAGAACGCGATCGCGCTGCTCGTCGGCGTGATCACCGGCATGATCTCCTTCCTGCCGGCCATCACCGGTTCGATCGTGCGCAACCACCGGGAGGCGGCGGAGGCCGCCCGGCTGCGCGCCGAGCAGACGGCGCTGCTCGCCGAGATGGACCGGTCGCAGGCGGTGGTGGCGGAGCGGGCCCGGATGGCCCGGGAGCTCCACGACGTGGTGGCCAACCACCTCTCGGCGATCGCGATCCACTCGACGGCGGCGCTCTCCCTCGACGACCCCGGCACCACCCGGCAGGCGCTCACGGTGATCCGGGAGAACAGCGTGGCGGGGCTCGCGGAGATGCGGCGGCTGATCGGCCTCCTCCGGGACAGCGGAGCGGAGACCGAGCCGGCCGCGACGGCGACCCTGGCGGGGCTCGACGCCCTGGTGGCGCAGGCGCGGACCAACGGCTCCGGGAGCGGGCTGCGCTTCGCCCTGGACGACGCCCGGCGGGACGGTCCCGGGCTGCCGGCGCCGGTGGAGCTGGCCGCGTACCGGATCGTGCAGGAGGCGCTGACGAACGCGCTCAAGCACGCGGCGCCCGGCGAGGTGCGGGTGGCGCTGGCCCGCGCGGACGGGGCGCTGCGGGTGACGGTGACGAGCCCGTACGGGGAGCGGCCGGGGCCGCGCGCGCCGGGCTCGGGGGCCGGACTCGTGGGGATGCGGGAGCGGGTGGCGCTGCTCGACGGGTCGCTGGAGGCCGGTCCGGTGGCGGAGGGCGGGGGCGCGAGGGTGTGGCGGGTACGGGCGGAGCTGCCCGTGGGAGCGGTCGAGGAGGAGCGGGCATGACGGTGCGGGTGGTGGTGGCCGAGGACCAGAGCGCGGTACGGGCCGGTCTGGTGCTGATCCTGGGCAGCGCGCCGGACATCGAGGTGGTCGGGGAGGCCGAGGACGGCGAGCGGGCGGTGGAGCTGGCCCGGGAGCTGCGGCCGGACCTGGTGCTGATGGATGTGCAGATGCCCCGGATGGACGGGGTGACGGCGACCCGGCTCGTGGTGGGCGAGGGCCTCGCGGACGTACTCGTGCTGACCACCTTCGATCTGGACGAGTACGTCTTCGGGGCGCTGCGCGCGGGGGCGTCGGGCTTCCTGCTGAAGAACGCGGAAGCGCGGGAGCTGATCGAGGCGGTGCGGACGGTGGCGCGGGGCGAGGGACTGATCGCCCCGGCGGTGACCCGGCGGCTGATCGCGGAGTTCGCGGCGGAGTCCCGGCCGGCCCCGCGTACCGACCCCTCGGTCCTGGCGCCGCTGACGCCGCGGGAGCGGGAGGTGCTGGCGGCGCTGGGGGCCGGTCTGTCGAACGCGGAGATCGCGGTCCGTCTGGAGATGGCGGAGGCGACGGTGAAGACGCACGTCAGCAAGGTGCTGGGCAAGCTCGGACTGCGGAGCCGGGTCCAAGCCGCCGTGCTGGCAAGGGAGTTGGACGTCTGAGGGAAGGCAACCGACGTTGGTCTGGACCTCTTGACGATTGGTCCAGACCTTCCTACGCTCGCGGGGCGCGCGCAACTCCCACGGACCATCCCCACCCAGAACGTCCGCAACTTGAGGAGCACCGTTGAGCACTCAAGCACCGACGCGCCGAAGAGGCTTCAGAGCGCGGGCCGCAGCCGCCCTCACCGCCCTGGCCCTCCCGCTCGCCGCCATGGTCGGGCTCGCCTCTCCGGCCGAGGCGGCCACCTCGGCCACCGCGACCTACACCAAGACCCAGGACTGGGGCACCGGCTTCGGCGCCAACTGGACCGTCAAGAACACCGGCACCACCACCATCACCTCGTGGACCCTGGAGTGGGACTACCCCACCGGCACCCGGGTCACCTCCGCGTGGGACGCCACCGTCACGAACAGCGGCAACCACTGGACCGCCAAGAACGTCGGCTGGAACGGCACCCTGGCCCCCGGCGCCTCGGTCTCCTTCGGCTACAACGGCGCCGGCTCCGGCGCGCCCTCCGGCTGCAAGATCAACGGCGCCTCCTGCGACGGCGGCCAGCAGCCCGGCGACAACCCGCCCTCGGCCCCCGGCACCCCGGTCGCCTCGAACGTCACCGACACCTCGGTGAAGCTCACCTGGGGCGCGGCCACCGACGACGTCGGCGTCAAGAACTACGACGTCCTGCGCGACGGCGCCAAGGTCACCACCACCACGGCCCTCTCCTACACCGACCAGGGCCTCACCGCCGGCACCGACTACAGCTACACCGTCGTCGCCCGCGACACCGCCGACCAGACCGGCCAGGCCGCCGGCCCGGTCCCGGTCCGCACGACCGGCGGCGACGACACCCCGCCGCCGCCGAACGCGATCAAGATGGGTTACTTCACCAACTGGGGCGTCTACGGCCGCAATTACCACGTGAAGAACATCGTGACCTCGGGCTCCGCGTCCAAGATCACCCACATCAACTACGCCTTCGGCAACGTCCAGGGCGGCAAGTGCACCATCGGTGACGCCTACGCCGACTACGACAAGGCCTACACCGCCGACCAGTCCGTCGACGGCGTCGCCGACACCTGGGACCAGCCGCTCCGCGGCAACTTCAACCAGCTGCGCAAGCTGAAGGCCAAGTACCCCCACATCAAGATCCTCTGGTCCTTCGGCGGCTGGACCTGGTCCGGCGGCTTCGGCCAGGCCGTCCAGAACCCGGCCGCGTTCGCCCAGTCCTGCTACGACCTGGTCGAGGACCCGCGCTGGGCCGACGTCTTCGACGGCATCGACCTCGACTGGGAGTACCCGAACGCCTGCGGCCTCTCCTGTGACACCAGCGGCGCCGCGTCCTTCAAGAACATGATGCAGGCCATGCGCGCCAAGTTCGGCGCGAACAACCTGGTCACCGCGGCCGTCACGGCCGACGCCTCCGCCGGCGGCAAGATCGACGCCGCCGACTACGCGGGCGCCGCGCCGTACTACGACTGGCTCAACGTCATGACGTACGACTTCTTCGGCGCCTGGGACGCGAAGGGCCCGACCGCCCCGCACTCCCCGCTGACCTCGTACGCCGGCATCCCGCAGGCGGGCTTCAACTCCGCCGAGGCGATCGCCAAGTTCAAGGCCAAGGGCGTCCCGGCCAAGAAGCTGCTGCTCGGCATCGGCTTCTACGGCCGCGGCTGGACCGGCGTCACCCAGTCCGCCCCCGGCGGCACGGCGACCGGCCCGGCCCAGGGCACCTACGAGCAGGGCATCGAGGACTACAAGGTCCTCAGGAACTCCTGCCCGTCCAACGGCACCGTCGCCGGCACCGCCTACGCCCACTGCGGCACCAACTGGTGGAGCTACGACACCCCCGCCACCGTCAACTCCAAGATGGGCTGGGCCAAGAACCAGGGCCTCGGCGGAGCCTTCTTCTGGGAGTTCAGCGGTGACACCACGAACGGCGAGCTCGTGACCGCGATCAACGGCGGCCTGAGCTAGCACCCCGGGTACGACGAAGCGGGGGACGGTGCAGCACACCGTCCCCCGCTTCCGTGCGTACGGGCGCTCAGGCCACGTTCACCCTCTGGCCCGGAGGCGCCGCCTCCAGCCAGGCCATGAAACCGGTCCGGGCGTCCTCGCTCATCGCGAGCTCCAGCCGGACCCCGTTGTACATGCAGGGCTGGATCACCGAGTCCGAGAGGAGCGCCAGCTCCTCCTCGCCCTCCGGCATCCGGCGCTCCAGGGCCACGATGGCCGAGCGCTCCAGGAAACGGCGCGGGCGGGGCGCGTACGAGAAGACCCGGAACCAGGCGATCTCGTCACCGCTGTACCGGGCGACCCCGTACACCCAGCCCTTGCCGCTGAGGTCCGGCTCCTCCGGGACGTCCCAGCGCAGCGAACAGTCGAAGGTGCCGCCGGCCCGCTGGATCAGTCTGCGGCGCAAGCCGAAGACGAAGAGCCCGATCACCACCAGTGCGACGACCAGGCCGCACACGAGCAGCGTGAGGAACATCTTCACCGACCTCCTCGCTGCGTCCCGTGACCGGCGCCGCCGGCCTCACCGAATACAACCTGCATCTGCATCGCCTCAGCCGCGGCACGGTCTGGAACATTCCAGCCGTGCCGCGGCTGAGGGCACTACTCTTCGGTCGCGGGTCCGCTAGCGGACCGCTACCGCGCGCAGCCGGACCTCGGCGCGCCGCTCGGCGGCGGCGTCCTCGCCCGACTTGGCACGGTCCAACGCGCGCTCGGCGCGCTGGGCGTCGATCTCGTCCGCCAGCTCGGCGATCTCCGCCAGCAGCGACAGCTTGTCGTCCGCGAAGGAGATGAAACCGCCGTGGACGGCGGCCACGACGGTGGCGCCCTCGCTCGTACGGATGGTCACCGGGCCCGACTCCAGCACACCGAGCAGCGGCTGGTGACCGGGCATGACGCCGATGTCGCCGGAGGTGGTACGCGCGATGACCAGCGTGGCCTCGCCGGACCAGACGCTACGGTCCGCGGCGACCAGCTCGACGTGCAGCTCAGCAGCCAAGGGTGGCTCCTCGGGTCACCACCCGGCGGTGCTGCCGGGTGTTGGGATCAATTCTAGGGGGCGTGGTGGAGAGGGCGGGAACAGCTCCCGCCCTCTCCGGGCGAGCACGGGGCTCAGGAGACGCCGAGCTCCTTGGCGTTCTTCTTGAGGTCCTCGAGACCACCACACATGAAGAAGGCCTGCTCCGGGAAGTGGTCGAACTCTCCGTCGCAGATCGCGTTGAACGCGGTGATCGACTCGTCGAGCGGGACGTCCGAACCGTCCACACCGGTGAACTGCTTGGCGGCGTGGGTGTTCTGCGACAGGAAGCGCTCGACACGACGCGCACGGTGCACGACGAGCTTGTCCTCCTCGCTGAGCTCGTCGATACCGAGGATCGCGATGATGTCCTGGAGGTCCTTGTACTTCTGCAGGATCCCCTTGACGCGCATGGCGGCGTCGTAGTGGTCCTGCGCGATGTAGCGCGGGTCCAGGATCCGGGACGTGGAGTCCAGCGGGTCCACGGCCGGGTAGATGCCCTTCTCGGAGATCGGACGGGAGAGAACCGTCGTCGCGTCGAGGTGGGCGAAGGTGGTCGCCGGCGCCGGGTCGGTGAGGTCGTCGGCGGGGACGTAGATCGCCTGCATCGAGGTGATCGAGTGACCACGGGTCGAGGTGATGCGCTCCTGGAGGAGACCCATCTCGTCGGCCAGGTTCGGCTGGTAGCCCACCGCGGAGGGCATACGGCCGAGCAGGGTCGACACCTCGGAACCGGCCTGGGTGAAGCGGAAGATGTTGTCGATGAAGAACAGCACGTCCTGCTTCTGCACATCGCGGAAGTACTCCGCCATGGTCAGACCGGCGAGGGCGACGCGGAGACGGGTGCCCGGGGGCTCGTCCATCTGGCCGAAGACCAGCGCGGTCTTGTCCAGAACGCCGGACTCTTCCATTTCCGCGATGAGGTCGTTGCCCTCACGGGTGCGCTCGCCGACGCCGGCGAAGACGGAAACGCCCTCGTGCAGCTTGGCCACACGCATGATCATTTCCTGGATCAGAACGGTCTTGCCGACACCGGCACCACCGAACAGACCGATCTTTCCACCCTTGACGTACGGGGTGAGAAGGTCGACGACCTTCAGGCCGGTCTCGAACATCTCGGTCTTCGACTCGAGGTCCGCGAACGCCGGCGCCTTGCGGTGGATGGACCAGCGCTCGCCGACCTCCGACTCCGCCTCGGGCTCGTTCAGGATCTGACCCAGCGTGTTGAACACGCGGCCCTTGGTGACGTCGCCGACCGGCACCGTGATGCCGTCGCCGGTGTCGACCACGGGGGCCTGGCGGACCAGACCGTCGGTGGGCTGCATCGAGATGGTGCGGACGACGCCGTCACCCAGGTGCTGCGCGACCTCGAGGGTCAGCGTCTTGAGCGCGCCCTCCTCGGCCGGGTCGGCGACCTGGACGTGCAGGGCGTTGTAGATCTCCGGCATCGCGTCGACGGGGAACTCCACGTCGACGACCGGGCCGATGACCCGGGCGACGCGGCCCGTGGCGGCGGCCGTCTCAACAGTGGTCGTCATTACTTGTCACTCCCCGCGGTCGCGTCGGCCAGGGCTGCGGTGCCACCGACGATCTCGCTGATTTCCTGGGTGATTTCGGCCTGGCGGGCCGCGTTGGCAAGTCGGGAGAGGTTGTTGATCAAGTCTCCCGCGTTGTCGGTCGCCGACTTCATCGCACGCCGCGTCGCGGCGTGCTTCGACGCCGACGACTGGAGCAGCGCGTTGTAGATCCGGCTCTCGACGTAGCGCGGCAGAAGGGCGTCCAGGACGTCCTCCGCCGACGGCTCGAAGTCGTACAGCGGACGGAGCGTGTCCGACTCGCCGGCCTCCTTCGCGACCTCGTCGAGGCTGAGGGGCAGCAGCCGGGCCTCGACCGCCGTCTGCGTCATCATCGAGACGAACTCGGTGTAGACGATGTGGAGCTCGTCCACACCACCCTCGGCCGTGACCTTCTCGATCGCCTCGATCAGCGGCTCGCCGATCTTCTTGGCATCCGCGTACGTCGGCTCGTCCGTGAAGCCGGCCCACGTGGCGGCCAGCTTGCGCTCACGGAAGTTGAAGTGCGCGATGCCGCGGCGGCCGACGACGTAGACGTCGACCTCGCGACCCGCGTCCTCCAGCCGCTTGATGAGCTTCTCCGCCGCCTTGATGGCGTTGGAGTTGAAGGCGCCGGCCAGACCGCGGTCGCTCGACAGGAGCAGAACCGCGGCACGGGTCGGGTTCTCGGTCTCGGTGGTCAGGGCGTGCTTGTCGCTGGCGCCCGTGGCCACCGCGGTCACCGCGCGGGTGAGCTCGGTGGCGTACGGGGTCGACGCCTGCACCTTGCGCTGAGCCTTGACCACACGCGAGGCGGCGATCATCTCCATCGCCTTGGTGATCTTCTTCGTCGCGGTGACGGATTTGATGCGACGCTTGTAGACCCGGAGCTGCGCTCCCATGAGTCAGGTCCCTTCCGTCGTCACTTCGAGACGTTGACGGCGGCAGGGGCGTCTTCGCCGAGCAGCTTGCCGTCAGAGGTCTCGAACTGCTTCTTGAACTCCGCGATGGCGTCGGCGACGGCCGTCAGGGTGTCGTCCGACATCTTCTTGCCCTCGCGGATGGAGGTCATGAGACCGGAGTTGTTCTGGCGGAGGTACGCCAGCAGCTCGGCCTCGAAGCGACGGATGTCGGCGACCGGGACGTCGTCCATCTTGCCGGTGGTGCCGGCCCAGACCGAGACGACCTGGTTCTCCGTGGGCATCGGCTGGTACTGAGCCTGCTTGAGCAGCTCGACCATCCGCTGACCGCGCTCCAGCTGCGCCTTCGAGGCCGCGTCCAGGTCGGAACCGAAGGCCGCGAAGGCCTCCAGCTCACGGAACTGGGCGAGGTCCACGCGGAGGCGACCGGCGATCTGCTTCATGGCCGGGTGCTGGGCGGAGCCACCGACACGGGAGACCGAGATACCGACGTTCAGGGCCGGGCGCTGGCCGGCGTTGAACAGGTCGGACTCCAGGAAGCACTGGCCGTCGGTGATGGAGATGACGTTGGTCGGGATGAACGCCGAGACGTCGTTCGCCTTGGTCTCGACGATCGGCAGACCGGTCATCGAACCGGCACCCAGCTCGTCCGAGAGCTTCGCGCAGCGCTCCAGGAGACGCGAGTGCAGGTAGAAGACGTCACCCGGGTAGGCCTCACGGCCCGGCGGGCGGCGCAGCAGCAGCGACACGGCGCGGTAGGCGTCGGCCTGCTTCGACAGGTCGTCGAAGACGATGAGGACGTGCTTGCCCTCGTACATCCAGTGCTGACCGATGGCCGAGCCGGTGTACGGGGCGAGGTACTTGAAGCCGGCCGGGTCGGACGCCGGGGCGGCGACGATCGTCGTGTACTCGAGCGCGCCGGCCTCCTCCAGAGCGCCGCGCACGGACGCGATGGTGGAGCCCTTCTGGCCGATGGCGACGTAGATGCAGCGGACCTGCTTGTTCACGTCGCCCGAGCGCCAGTTGTCGCGCTGGTTGATGATCGTGTCGACGCACAGCGCGGTCTTGCCGGTCTGACGGTCGCCGATGACCAGCTGACGCTGGCCGCGGCCGACCGGAGTCATGGCGTCGACGGCCTTGTAGCCGGTCTCCATCGGCTCGTGCACCGACTTACGGGCCATGACGCCCGGGGCCTGCAGCTCGAGGGCGCGGCGGCCCTCGGTCGCGATCTCGCCGAGACCGTCGATCGGGTTGCCGAGCGGGTCGACGACGCGACCCAGGTAACCCTCGCCGACGCCGACCGAGAGGACCTCGCCGGTACGGGTGACCGACTGACCCTCCTCGATACCGCTGAACTCGCCGAGGACGATCGCGCCGATCTCGCGCTCTTCGAGGTTCAGCGCGAGGCCGAGGGTGCCGTCCTCGAACTTCAGCAGCTCGTTCGCCATGGCCGAGGGAAGACCCTCGACCTTCGCGATGCCGTCACCGGCCAGGCTGACCGTGCCGACCTCCTCGCGCGAGGCCGCGTCCGGCTGGTACGACTGGACGAAGGTCTCCAGTGCGTCCCGGATCTCCTCCGGCCGGATCGTGAGCTCCGCCATCTGGGTTCCCTGCTCTCCTTGTTGGGCCCGAAGTTTCTTAAGGGGTCTGGGGGCCGACCCCCAGGAATCTTCTGCAATCTCTGCACGGCCCAACCGGGCCGCTGTGATGCGTGTTGTGTTGCCGGCGGCCGAAGCCGTCAGCCGGCCAGCCGCCGCTTCGCCTCGCCGAGGCGCTCGGAGACCGTGCCGTCGATGACCTCGTCGCCGACCCGCACCGAGATCCCGCCGAGGACCGCGGGGTCCACGTCCAGGTTCAGGTGCATCGCGCGGCCGTACAGCTTCGCGAGTACGGCGCCGAGGCGCTGCTTCTGCTGGTCGGACAGCGGCACCGCCGAGGTGACGACGGCGACCATCCGGTCCCGGCGCGCCGCGGCGAGCTTGGACAGGGACTCGAGTCCCGCTTCCAGGCTACGTCCCCGGGGCTGGGTCACCAGACGGACGACCAGGCGCTCGGTGGTGGCGTTGGCCTTGCCGCCGAGCAGGTTGCGCAGCAGCTCGCCCTTGGCGGCGGCCTTCGCGGTCTTGTCCGTCAGCGCCGAGCGGAGCTCGGTGCTGGAGGAGACGATCCGGCCGAACCGGAACAGCTCGTCCTCGACGTCGTCGAGGGAGCCCGTCTTCTGGGCCGCGGTGAGGTCGGCGGTGTTCGCCAGCTCCTCGGCCGAATCCACCAGGTCACGCGAGCGCGACCAGCGGGAACGGACCATGCCGGACACCAGGTCGACGGTCTCGCCGCCGACCTGACCGGCCAGGAGTCGCTGCGCGAGCTCGGCCTTGGCCTCACCCGACTGCGCGGGGTCGGTCAGGACCCGGCGCAGCGACACCTCGCGGTCGAGCAGGGCGGTGACTGCGGCCAGCTCGTCCGCAAGCTTCGCAGCGTCGACCGAGGTGTTGTCGGTCAGCGCGTCGAGGGACTCGCGGGCGGCGGCCAGTGCCTCACGGCTCGCTCCGTTCATCGGACGGCCTCTGCCTTCTCCTCGAGCTCATCGAGGAAGCGGTCGATCGTGCGGCTCTGGCGGGCGGTGTCCTCCAGGGACTCGCCGACCAGCTTGCCGGCCAGGTCCGTGGCGAGCTTGCCGACGTCCTGACGCAGGGAGGAGGCGGCGGCCTTGCGGTCGGCCTCGATCTGCGTGTGACCGGCGGCGATGATCTCCTCGCGCTGGCGCTGGCCCTCCGCCTTCATCTCCTGGATGATCGCGGTGCCCTGCTCCGTCGCCTCCTGGCGGAGACGCGCGGCCTCGTGGCGGGCCTCGGCAAGCTGTGCCTTGTACTGCTCCAGCACACTCTGAGCCTCGATCTGGGCCGACTCGGCCTTCTCGATGCCACCCTCGATGGCCTCGCGGCGCTCGACCAGAACCTTGTTGATGTTCGGGAGGAGCTTCTTGGCGAGGAAGCCGAAGACGATGACGAAGGCGATCAGGCCGATGACGAGCTCGTCAAGATGCGGGATGAGGGGGGGCTGGGGCTCCCCCTCGGCCGCAAGAAGCAGAGCGTTCACATCAGTGCCTTCCGTGAAAATGTGGCTGTCGTCGAGAAGGAGGCTTAGTAGACGAAGCCCATGACGATGCCGATGAGGGCGAGCGCCTCACAGAAGGCGAAACCCATGATCTGGTTGGTGCGGATCAGGCCGGCCGCCTCGGGCTGGCGGGCGAGGGCCTGGGTGCCGTTACCGAAGATGATGCCGACGCCGACGCCGGGGCCGATCGCGGCGAGGCCGTAACCGATGGCGGCGACGTTGCCTTCGACAGCAGCAAGGGTCTGGAGAGCGGACATGCCGGTTCTTCCTTCTCTTTCAAGGACCCGGTGGGGGTTGGCCACCGGAGACTGCGGGGTGGGTGGTGGAGCTGGTCCGTGGCAGGGGGCTCAGTGGTGCTCGGAGAGCGCGCCCTGGACGTAGCTGCAGGCCAGGAGGACGAAGACGTACGCCTGGACGGCCTGGATGAAGAGCTCGAAGGCGGTCATCACGAGGACCATCACGAAGGACGTGCCCGCGTAGACGATGCCGATGCCGTTGAGCAGGTACCAGGAGGCCAGCGAGAACATCACGATCAGCAGGTGACCGGCGAACATGTTCGCGAACAGTCGGACCGCGTGCGTGAAGGGCCGGATGATCAGGTTCGAGAAGAACTCGAGGACGACCACCAGCGGCAGGATCGGGCCGAGGGACTTGTCCCAGCCGACGATGTTCTTCCAGCCGCCGACGAAGCCGTGCTTCTTGAAGGTCAGCGACACCCAGAGCACGTAGACGATCAGCGCGAGGGCCGCCGGGAAGGCGATCAGCGAGGTGACCGGGAACTGGGCCAGCGGGATGATCGACCAGAGGTTCATCATCCAGACGAGGAAGAACATGGAGACCATGAAGGGGACGTACTTCTCGCCGTCCTTCTTGCCGATGATCTCGTAGACGATGCCGCGGCGCACGAAGTCGTAACCGGCCTCGCCGACCATCTGCATCTTGCCGGGGACCAGCTTCGGCTTGCGGAAGGCCGCCCAGAAGAAACCGACCACCACGACGGAGCTCAGGACCGCGAGCAGCATGGGCTTGGTCAGCTCGAAGCTGCCCCACGTCGCGATCGGCTCGTAGATGAACGTGTGCAGGCCCGGAGCCGGGAAGCCGCATCCGGTGAAGATGTGGCAATCCGGGTCGAAGGCAAGCGTCTGGTCAGCACTCACCGCGGGCTCCTTCAGCGTGGCGCATAGGTACGGCAACCTCGTTGTGTCGGCGCGGCACGCAGCCGCGGGTCGGCACTGGACTGGTCATACGGATAGGGGGGCGGCGGGTCGGCTTCGAGCCTCGCGCTGGGGCAGGCGCCGCTTCGGATGCCCGCGCCCGCAATGCCGCAGTTGGCACCGGACGATAGCAGGAAGCCGAACGCGCCTTTATCCCGGCCCTACCCTTCACGACTTCGAACCCGTTTTCTCGGGCTCGACGTACGCGATCTTGGCCTTCATGTAGGCACGGGCCTGGGCCGCGACCCACACCACGGTCGCCGCGAGCAGCGTGAAGGCGAAGGCCTTGAAGTCGAACACCGTGGTGCCCTTCAGCAAGGCCAGGAAGACGAAGAGAACCAGCAGCTGGGTCGTGTAGAGCAAGAGCCCCATGGCCTGGAACAGCTGCGGAAGCTTCTTTGCCGTCCGCTGCAGCACCAGCATCCCGATACCCATGAAGAGGAGGACGACCAGGGTGCCGAGGGCGGCGCCGATCGCGCCCTTCCCGCCGGCGACGATGCCGCTGATCACCGTGGCGATGGCGCCGACGGCGGCAGTGGGTACGACGGCCGAGAGAAGGAGGCGTGCGTCGCTGGAAGGCATGGCGGTGTCTCCGCTGTGATGGAGGGGGCGATGGTGTCGTCAGGGACGAGCGTAAGCCCGGTCCGAGGTGGGTCTCGGGGCCAACAGACCGTCGCACTACGGTCTTTCGGCACTGTCGCCGGGTCTCGTGAACCGTATCACAAACTATTTGAATAGGTCTTTACTCAGGGGGTGTGCCAACTGTCACACATGAGGGTTACAACGCGCGGTTGTGCGCGACAGGAGGTCACCTTGTCTGGTATTGGCCCTCGTTGAGGCTTTCGGAAAGCCGCCGATGACGGGACGTCAACTCGGCGTTCCGGCCTTCCTCCGGTCGGAGAAGCGCGAGCGGTGACCGATGGCCGTCGAGCCGTGCAGCCCCGCCGGCACCGGGACCCGCTCCTCCTCCGCCGCCTCGTGCTCCGGCTCCGGCTCCGGGGCCGCCTTGCGGCGCCGGTAGCGCGGCGGGACGACGGCCTCCGCCCAGCGGGGCGTCCGCGGCGAGAAGCGCGGCAGCAGGAGCAGCACCAGGCCCAGCGCGCTCAGCACGGTGATGACGAGCACGATCCACATCGACGTCGAGTGGACCGAGTACGCGAGCGTGCCGAAGGCGATCAACGCGGACCAGAAGTACATGATCAGCACGGCACGGCTGTGCGAGTGGCCGATCTCCAGCAGTCGGTGGTGCAGGTGGCCGCGGTCGGCGGCGAAGGGCGACTGGCCCTTCCAGGTGCGCCGCACGATCGCCAGGACCAGGTCGGTCATCGGGATCGCGATGATGGTCAGCGGCAGGATCAGCGGGATGAAGACGGGCAGGGCCGCGTGGGTCGCCTGCCGGGTCGAACCCTCGAAGATCTTCAGGGTGTCCGGGTCCACCTGGCCGGTGATCGAGATGGCGGAGGCGGCCAGGATCAGGCCGATCAGCATCGAGCCCGAGTCACCCATGAAGATCCGCGCCGGGTGCATGTTGTGCGGCAGGAAGCCCAGGCACATGCCCATGAGGATCGCGGCGAAGAGGGTCGCGGGGGCGGCCGCCTCGATCGTGTAGCCGTACCAGAGGCGGTACGCGTACAGGAAGAAGGCGCCGGTGGCGATGCAGACCATGCCGGCGGCGAGACCGTCGAGGCCGTCGACGAAGTTGACCGCGTTGATCGTGAGGACGACCAGGGCGACCGTCAGCAGGGTGCCCTGCCACTGGGTCAGCGCGACGGTGCCGACGCCCGGGATCGGCAGCCACAGGATCGTCAGACCCTGCGCCACCATCACGCCGGCCGAGATCATCTGGGCGCCCAGCTTGATCAGCGCGTCCAGCTCGAACTTGTCGTCCAGGACGCCGATCAGCCAGATCAGGGCGGCGCCGGAGAGCAGCGCCCGCGGCTCGTTCGACTGCTCGAAGACGCTGTTGAGGTTCTGGAGGTGGTCGGCGACGAGCAGTCCGGCGCACAGGCCGAAGAACATGGCGATGCCACCGAGCCGCGGAGTCGGTTCTCGGTGTACGTCGCGCGCACGGATCTCCGGCATCGCGCCGGTCGCGATGGCGAACTTCCGCACCGGACCGGTCAGCAGATAGGTCACCGCGGCCGTGACACAGAGCGTCAGCAGGTAATCACGCACGGGCTGTCCCCACAGGAATCGCTGGCCATCTCAGCCCCACACCCTAGCCGTGCCGTCCATGTGGTTGGAGACACCCTGGGTCCCGGAACGGTTGCGAACACCCCGCCACCGTCTTCCGCTCACCGTCCATACGGGGGAAAACTCCTGGTCAGCTCCCGTACCTCGGCCCGTACCCGAGCCGTTTCCTCCGGTTCGTCACGCAGCGCGGCGGTGAACAGCGCGGCGATCCTGGCCATCTCCGGGGCGCCCATCCCCTGGGTGGTGACCGCGGCGGTGCCGAGCCTGATGCCGCGCCCGTCCCCGTACGGGAGGGCGCAGGTGTCCAGGACCATGCCGGCGGCGGAGAGCCGGGCGCGGGCGGTACGGCCGTCGACGCCCAGCGCGGACGGGTCGGCGGTGACGAGGTGGGTGTCGGTGCCGCCGGTGGTCAGCGCGAAGCCCTCCGCGGAGAGCGCGGCCGCCAGCACGCGCGCGTGGTCGACCACCCGATGGACGTACGTGGTGAAGGCCGGAGTGGACGCCTCCCCCAGGGCGACCGCCTTCGCCGCGATCGCGTTCATCTGGGCACCGCCCTGGGTGAAGGGGAAGACCGCCCGGTCGATCCGCTCCGCCAGCTCCGCCGTGCACAGCACCATCCCGCCGCGCGGACCGCGCAGCACCTTGTGGGTGGTGGCGCAGACGACGTCGGCGTACGGGACGGGGTTCGGCGCCGCTCCCCCGGCGACGAGGCCGATGGGGTGGGCGGCGTCGGCGATCAGGTACGCCCCGACCTCGTCGGCGACGGCCCGGAAGAGGGCGTAGTCGGGGTGGCGGGGGTAGGAGATCGAGCCGCAGACGATCGCCGTGGGGCGGTGGTGGCGGGCGAGCGCGGCGAGCTGCTCGTAGTCGATGAGCCCGGTCTCGGCGTCGACGCCGTACGGGACGAAGTCGAACCAGCGGCCGGAGAAGTTCGCCGGCGAACCGTGCGTGAGGTGCCCGCCGTGGTCCAGGCCCATCGCGAGGACCGTGTCACCGGGCCTCAGAAGGGCCGCGTACGCCGCCAGGACGGCCGCGGAGCCCGAGTGGGGCTGGAGGTTGGCATGATCGGCTCCGAAGAGCGCGGTGGCCCGTTCCACGGCGATGCGCTCGGCCGCGTCGGCGTACTCGCAGCCCCCGTGGTACCGGGCACCCGGATACCCCTCGGCGTACTTGTTCGCGAGCGTCGACCCCAGCGTCGCGAGCACCGCGGGCGAGGTGAAGTTCTCCGCCGCGATCAGCTGGAGCGTGTCGGCCTGCCGCCGCGCCTCCCCCAGCAACACGTCGGCGATCTCCGGATCCTGCCGCCGCAGGACGTCGAGGACCTCTTCAGGGGGCGCGCTGACCGACATGGCTGACTCCGGGCCTGGGGGGACGTAGCACCAATGTAGGCGCGGGACCCCCGCCCCGCCCCCGGAGCCCGCCCGGGCGCCACGGGGCCGCCGGGCGACGCGCCGGTACGCCCGTCGGCGACGTGTCGGTACGCCCGTCAGGGCGGTGACGACCGGGTCCAGGGCCTCCTGGAGCCCCTCCTCCCGACGCGCCCCTCGCACCGCTCGGCCCCCCTGGGGGTGGTGGCACGGGCCCGGCCGCCGATGCGGGTACACCCGTCAGCGACGTGTCGGTACGCCCGTCAGGGCGGTGACGACCGGGTCCAGGGCCTCCTGGATCTCGTCGCCGATGGAGCGGAAGACGGTGATGGGGGCGCCGTAGGGGTCGTTGACCTCGTCCGCTTCCGGGGAGGGGGCCAGGAGCCACCCGCGGAGAGCCGCGGCGGCGCGGACCAGGGCGCGGGCGCGCTCGACCACGCCGTCGTGGGCGTCCGGGAGGGTGGCGGGGTCGATGGCGCGGACCAGGCGGGTGAACTCCTTCAGGGTGAAGGTGCGCAGTCCGGCCGAGTGGCCCATCGAGATGACCTGCGCGCGGTGGTCGCGGGTCGCGGTGAGGACGAGGTCGGCGCGGATGACGTGCTCGTCGAGGAGTTCGCGCCCGACGAAGCCGCTGTGGTCGGCGCCGAAGTCGGCGAGGACCAGCTCCGCGTTGGTCTCCATGGGGGCGCCCTCGTGGCCCCAGGTGCCGGCGCTCTCCACGATGAGGCCCCGGCCGAGCCCGTCGCCGAGCCGCTGGCCCAGGGCGTGCCGGGTCAGCCGCTCGGTGATGGGCGAGCGGCAGACGTTGCCGGTGCTGACGTGGAGGATGCGGAAGGTGGTGTCGTACTCGTACCCCGCTATGCCACGCCCCTCAGGGGCGGTCAACTGGCCACCTCGAGGTCGGGTACGACCTTGCGGAGCTCCTCCGGTGACAGCGCGCCCTCGCGCAGCAGCACCGGGACCCTGCCCGTGACGTCGACGATGGAGGAGGGGACGATGCCGGGCGTCGGACCGCCGTCGAGGTAGACGGAGACGGAATCGCCGAGCATCTGCTGGGCCGCGTCGCAGTCCTCCGGCGCGGGGTGCCCGGTGAGGTTGGCGGAGGAGACGGCCATCGGGCCGACCTCGGTGAGCAGCTCGATGGCGACCGGGTGCAGCGGCATGCGGATGGCGACGGTGCCGCGGGTGTCGCCGAGGTCCCACTGGAGGGACGGCTGGTGGCGGGCGACCAGGGTGAGCGCGCCGGGCCAGAAGGCGTCGACGAGCTCCCACGCCTGCTCGGAGAAGTCGGTGACGAGGCCGTGCAGGGTGTTCGGGGAGCCGATGAGGACGGGGGTGGGCATGGTGCGGCCCCGGCCCTTGGCGGCGAGCAGGTCCGCGACGGCCTCGCTGCCGAAGGCGTCCGCGCCGAGCCCGTACACGGTGTCGGTGGGGAGCACGACGAGTTCGCCGCGGCGGACGGCCGACGCGGCTTCGCGCAGACCGGTCGCGCGGTCGGTCGCCTCGTTGCAGTCGTATCGGCGTGCCATCAGTCGCGCTCCTCCTCGGTGGTGGTGCGGTGCCGGCTCATGGCATCGCCTTGCGGGCGGTCGCGAAGCGCGGCCGGTTGTTGAGGTCGGGGTGGTCGGCGGCGTCCGCCCAGCCGGCCTCCTCGTTGAAGATCCACGGCACCTGGCCGCCCTGGGTGTCGGCGTGCTCGATGACGACGAGGCCGCCGGGGCGGAGGAGCCGGTGCGCGGTGCGCTCGATGCCGCGGATGGTGTCGAGGCCGTCCTCGCCGGAGAAGAGCGCCATCTGGGGGTCGTGGTCGCGGGCCTCGGGGGCGACGTACTCCCACTCGGTGAGGGGGATGTACGGCGGGTTGGAGATGACCAGGTCGACCTGGCCGTTCAGCTCCGGGAGGGCGGTGAGCGCGTCGCCCTGGTGGACGGTGACGCGGGAGCCGTGGGCGTTCTTGCGGGTCCAGACGAGCGCGTCGTCGGAGAGCTCGACGGCGTGGACGCGCGAGCGCGGCACCTCCTGGGCCATCGCGAGGGCGATGGCGCCGGAGCCGGTGCAGAGGTCGACGATGAGCGGTTCGACGACGTCCATCGCGCGGACGGCGTCTATGGCCCAGCCGACCACGGACTCGGTCTCCGGGCGGGGCACGAAGACCCCGGGGCCGACCTGGAGTTCCAGGTAGCGGAAGAACGCCCGGCCGGTGATGTGCTGGAGCGGCTCGCGCGCCTCGCGGCGGGCGATGGCCTCCCAGTAGCGGGCGTCGAAGTCCGCGTCCTTGACGTTGTGCAGCTCCCCCCGCTTGACGCCGTGCACGAACGCGGCGAGCTCCTCGGCGTCGAAACGCGGTGAGGGAACGCCGGCGTCGGCCAGCCGCTGGGTGGCCTGGGCCACCTCGGCAAGCAGCAGGTTCACGCTGGTCCTCCGTGGTGCGGGGTGGGGCGGGGGGGAACTTACGCCACCGGGGTCGCTTACGCCGCGGCGAGCTTGGCGGCCGAGTCGGCGTCGACGCAGGCCTGGATCATCGGGTCCAGTTCGCCGTCGAGCACCTGGTCCAGGTTGTACGCCTTGAAGCCGACGCGGTGGTCCGAGATCCGGTTCTCCGGGAAGTTGTACGTACGGATCTTCTCGGAGCGGTCGACCGTGCGGACCTGGCTGCGGCGGGCGTCGGCGGCCTCGGCCTCGGCCTTCTCCTGGGCGGCGGCGAGGAGCCGGGAGCGCAGGATGCGCATCGCCTGCTCCTTGTTCTGGAGCTGGCTCTTCTCGTTCTGGCAGGAGGCGACGATGCCGGTCGGCAGGTGGGTGATGCGGACCGCGGAGTCGGTGGTGTTGACCGACTGGCCGCCGGGGCCGGACGAGCGGTAGACGTCGATGCGCAGGTCGTTGGCGTGGATCTCGACGTCGACCTCCTCGGCCTCGGGCGTGACGAGCACGCCGGCGGCGGAGGTGTGGATGCGGCCGGCGGACTCGGTGGCGGGCACGCGCTGCACGCGGTGGACGCCGCCCTCGTACTTGAGGCGGGCCCAGACGCCCTGGCCGGGCTCCGTGGCGCCGTTGCCGCCCTTGGTCTTCACGGCGACCTGGACGTCCTTGTAGCCGCCGAGCTCGGACTCGGTGGCGTCGATGATCTCGGTCTTCCAGCCGACGCGCTCGGCGTAGCGGAGGTACATCCGGAGCAGGTCCCCGGCGAAGAGGGCGGACTCGTCACCGCCGGCGCCGGCCTTGATCTCCAGGATGACGTCCTTGTCGTCGCTGGGGTCGCGCGGGACCAGCAGGAGGCGGAGCTTCTCGGTGAGCTCCTCGCGCTGCTTCTCCAGCTCCTTGACCTCGGCCGCGAAGTCGGGATCGTCGTGCGCGAACTCGCGCGCGGTCTCGATGTCGTCCCCGGTCTGCTTCCAGGAGCGGTACGTGCCGACGATCGGGGTCAGCTCGGCGTAGCGCTTGTTCAGCTTGCGCGCGTTGGCCTGGTCGGCGTGGACCGAAGGGTCTGCGAGCTTCGTCTCCAGGTCGGCGTGCTCGCCGACCAGTTCCTCGACCGCCTCGAACATCGGGGGCTCCTGGGGTTTTCGTCAGTTGCTACGGGACGGCAAAGCGCCGGTCCCGGCCACCCGCGCGGGGCGACCGTGGACCGGCGCAGGGGCTCGCTACTTGGAGCCGGCGGCCTTGCCGAAGCGGGCCTCGAAGCGGGCCACGCGGCCGCCGGTGTCGAGGATCTTCTGCTTGCCCGTGTAGAACGGGTGGCACTCGGAGCAGACCTCGGCACGGATGGTGCCCTCGGCCAGGGTGCTACGGGTGGTGAACGACGCGCCACAGGTGCAGCTGACCTGGGTCTCGACGTACTCGGGGTGGATCTCGCGCTTCAAGGTGTCTCCTAGTTCCGGGAGGGCTCCGGGTCGTCGACGCGGGTTGCGGCGGACGTGAACCGGGGCCGACGTACCAGTCTGCCAGGACTGGCCGCATCTCCCCAAACCGGGGTGGGACCGCCGGTATTCCCGGGGCGACTCCGGGGCGGTCCCGGAGCGGCCCCGGGGCGCTTCCCGGGGCTATCGCACGACGCCGTCGGCCTGGCCGGTGGCGGTGTCCTCGGTGGCGGCGGCGGGGATCGGCCCGTCGGCCTTCAGGGCCTTCCAGACCTGCTGGGCCTTCTCCTCGACGGGGACGACCCGGTTGGGGTCCTGGGGGTCGTACCGGACGGGGAGTGTCACCATGTGGACGTTCTGGGCGGAGATGCCGGTGAGGCCCTGGGCGAAGCCCATGAGCTCCTGGACGGAGTCGAGCTCGGAGTCCGGGGTGATGGCCTTGGTGGCGGCGTCCGCGAGGTCGAGGAGCTTCTTGGGGTTGGTCCCGGCACCGACGTCCTTGAGCTGCTCGATGAAGGCCTTCATGAAGGCCTGCTGGAGCTGGATGCGGCCGAGGTCGCTGCCGTCGCCGACGCTCTTGCGGGTGCGGACGAGGCCGAGGGACTGTTCGCCGTCGAGGGTGTGGGTGCCGGGCTCCAGGTCGAGGTGGCTCTTGGAGTCCTTGATGGCCCGGGTGGTGGTGATCTCCACGCCGCCGAGGGTGTCGATGAGCTTCTTGAAGCCGGTGAAGTCGACCTCGATGTAGTGGTCCATGCGGATGCCGGACATGGCCTCGACGGTCTTGACGGCGCAGGCGGGGCCGCCGACCTCGTACGCGGTGTTGAACATGGCGCGGCTCTCGCCGGCGGCCTCGGCGCCCTGTCCGTCGACGCAGGCGGGGCGGTCGACGAGGGTGTCGCGCGGGATGGAGACGACGCTCGCCTTCTTGCGGCCCTCGTAGACGTGGACGACCATCGCGGTGTCGGAGCGGGCGCCGCCCTCGTCCTTGCCGTAGGCGCCGTTGTCGCCGGAGCGGGAGTCGGAGCCGAGGACCAGGATGTCCATCGAGCCGTCGTCGACGTTCTTGGGGCGGTCGGTGCCCAGCTGGGCGTTGATGTCGACGCCCTGGATGTTGCCGTCGAGCTTGAGGTACACGTAGCCGAGTCCGGCGCCGGCCAGGACGAGCACGGCGGTGGCGCCGGACACGGCTATGCCGATCCGGCGGCGGCGGTGGGCGGGCGGTTTGCGGCGGCGTCCGGTGGCGCCTCCGCGTGCGCGCCCGCTGCTGTTCTGCTCGGTCATCGTCTTCCCTCGGGCCTATGGTTCACCTTTTGTGACGGCGAAGCACCCGAAAGGGTTGCATAGCGATCTGTGAGGTTTCGATGAGCCGGGCGCCGGAGGGGGCGACAACGCGCCGCGCCCACCGCTCCGGGAGCGGTGGGCACGGTGTTCGCGCAGGTCACGAACGGGTCACGGCTCCGAGGCCGTCACCCGCCGTGTGACGCGGGTCTCCCCGCGTCACCGACGGCGTCAGTCGTTGTTGCCGCCCGGCGTCGTCTTCTGGATCTGCAGCAGGAACTCGCCGTTCGACTTCGTCTGCTTGAGCTTGTCCAGGAGCAGCTCGATGGCCTGCTGCTGGTCGAGCGCGTGCAGGACGCGGCGGAGCTTCCAGGTGATGGCGAGCTCGTCGCTGCCGAGGAGGATCTCCTCCTTGCGGGTGCCCGAGGCGTCGACGTCGACGGCCGGGAAGATCCGCTTGTCGGCGAGCTTCCGGTCGAGCTTGAGCTCCATGTTGCCGGTGCCCTTGAACTCCTCGAAGATCACCTCGTCCATGCGCGAGCCGGTGTCGACCAGCGCGGTGGCCAGGATGGTCAGCGAGCCGCCGTCCTCGATGTTGCGCGCGGCACCGAAGAAGCGCTTCGGCGGGTAGAGCGCGGTCGAGTCGACACCACCGGACAGGATGCGGCCGGAGGCGGGCGCCGCGAGGTTGTACGCGCGGCCCAGGCGGGTGATGGAGTCCAGCAGGACGACCACGTCGTGACCCAGCTCGACGAGGCGCTTGGCGCGCTCGATGGCCAGCTCGGCGACGGTGGTGTGGTCCTCGGCCGGGCGGTCGAAGGTCGAGGAGATGACCTCGCCCTTCACCGACCGCTGCATGTCGGTGACCTCTTCCGGACGCTCGTCGACCAGGACGACCATCAGGTGGCACTCGGGGTTGTTGTGGGTGATCGCGTTGGCGATCGCCTGCATGATCATGGTCTTGCCGGTCTTCGGCGGGGCCACGATCAGACCGCGCTGGCCCTTGCCGATCGGCGACACGAGGTCGATGATCCGCGTGGTCAGCACGCCCGGGTCGGACTCCAGACGGAGCCTGTCCTGGGGGTAGAGCGGGGTCAGCTTGTTGAACTCGGGGCGGCCGCGGCCGGAGTCCGGCGCCATGCCGTTGGTCGAGTCGAGGCGGACCAGCGCGTTGAACTTCTCGCGGCGCTCGCCCTCCTTCGGCTGGCGGACCGCGCCGGTGAGGTGGTCGCCCTTGCGCAGACCGCTCTTGCGGACCTGGGCGAGGGAGACGTACACGTCGTTCGGACCCGGCAGGTAGCCGGAGGTCCGGATGAACGCGTAGTTGTCGAGGATGTCCAGGATGCCCGCGACGGGGATCAGGACGTCGTCGTCGGAGACCTGCGGCTCGCCGGCGACGAACTCGTCGCGCCCGCGACGGCCACGGCGGTCGCGGTAGCGGCCGCGACGGCCGCGACGGCCACCGTCGAAGTCGTCGTCGTCCTGCAGACCGCCCTGCGGGCCCTGGCCCTGACCCTGCTGCTGGCTCTGCCCCTGGCCCTGGCCCTGCTGCTGGCCCTGGCCCTGGCGCTGCTGGTCCTTGCGCTGGCCGCCGCCCTGCTGCTGCTCGTCGCCCTTGCCGCGCTCGCGCTGGCGGTCGCGACGGTCACGGCGGTCACGGCGGGTGCGGCCCTCGGCGCCGTCCACGGCGGCCTCGGCCTTCTCGCCCTGCTGCTCGCCCTTGACCTCGGTACGGGCCTCGGTCTTCACGGCCTGCGCGCCCTCGGCACCCTCCGGCGAACCGGCGGGAGCGGTGGCACGGCGGCGGCGGCGCTCGCCGGCCGGCTGCTCGTCGCCCTGCTCGGCGCCGGCCGACTTCGACGGCTGGCCCGGGATGTCGATCTGCTGCTGGGCGGCGGCCTGCTCGGCCTTCTCCGCCTTCGGCTCGGCGGCCTCGGCGGACTCGCCCGTGCGGGCCTTGGAGGTGGCGCGGCGCTTCGGCTTGGTCTCGGCGGCGGCCTCGGCCTTGGCGGGGGCGGCGGAGCCGGTACCGGCCTGCGCCTCCTTGATGACCTCGATCAGCTGGCTCTTGCGCATCCGCGCGGTGCCCCTGATGCCGAGGCCGGACGCGACCTGCTGCAGCTCGGCCAGGACCATGCCCTCGAGGCCGGTGCCGGAGCGGCGGCGCCGTGCGGTGCCGCTGCTGGCAGCACCTGCGGCGGGCGCGGCGGCGTCGACAGTGCTGTCGGCAGTCACGCCCATCAGATCGGTGGTGTCGCTCACGAAGGGTCCTTCCCTGGAGCGGACGTCGGCCCTGTGGCTCGGCGACCGGTTGTGCTGTCCGGCAGCGGTCCTGGTTGGTGGACCGTGTCCGGGGCGGTGGTCCCGCCGGGATACGGCGAGAGGAGAGAAACGTGCTGTGGGTCCGGCCCGAGCGCCCCCTGCTCGGCCCTCGCATGGAATGAGCGAGGGGTGTCGTGCCGGTTCCGGAGCGTGCTCGAAACTGCTCAGGCAGGCTGCTCAGGCAGTTGGGGAGGCTCCCGGAAGAATGTGTGGTCCCTGAGGGGACACTCCGCACCGCTCCACAAAGAGGTCGGGTGCAGACTTGAGATTAACACTACCGGCTCCAACAAACATTCCCCCTCTCACTCACCGGCAATCGCGTGTCCAGGACGCCGCCCGGTGTCGCGGACGGCGTCCGCCGCCGCGCCTCAGGGCGCCAGCGGCAGCACGCTCGCCCCGTGCGCGTCGAGGTCGAGCCGGTTGGCGGCCCAGCCCTCGCCCGCGAGCAGAGCGACCTTGTCGGCCGTCGTCTCGTCGGCCAGCGCGAGGACCGTGGGGCCCGCGCCGGAGATGACGGCGGGCACGCCGTCGGCCCGCAGCCGGTTCACCAGCGCGAGGCTCTCCGGCATCGCGGGGGCCCGGTACTCCTGGTGCAGCCGGTCCTCGGTGGCCGCGAGCAGGAGCTCGGGGCGACGGGTCAGGGCCTCGACGAGGAGGGCGGCGCGCCCGGCGTTGGCGGCGGCGTCCACGTGCGGGACGGTGCGCGGCAGCAGACCGCGGGCGGTCTCGGTCAGCACCGGCTTCCCGGGGACGAAAACCACCGGAACGATGGAATCCGAGGGATCCATCCTGATCGCCCGCGCGGCGCCGGCCTCGGTCCACGCGAGGGTGAAACCGCCGAGCAGACAGGCGGCGACGTTGTCGGGGTGACCCTCGATCTCGGTGGCCAGCTCCAGGAGGGCGGCCTCGTCGAGCTTGGCGTCCCCGCCTATGGTCACGGCGCGGGCGGCGACGATGCCGGCGCAGATGGCGGCGGAGGAGGAGCCGAGGCCGCGGCCGTGCGGGATGCGGTTGGCGCAGACGACCTCGAGGCCGCGCGGCTGCCCGCCGAGCAGGTCGAAGGCCGTGCGCAGGGAGCGCACGAGGAGGTGCCGCTCGTCGCGCGGGAGCGTCTCGGCGCCCTCTCCGGCGATGTCGACGTGCAGCCCGGAGTCGGCGACCCGGACGACGACGTCGTCGTAGAGGCCCAGCGACAGGCCGAAGGCGTCGAAGCCCGGGCCGAGGTTGGCGCTGGTGGCGGGGACGCGCACCCGTACGGCGGCGGCGCGGAACGCGGGACCGGCCATCGCTCGATGACTCTCCTTGACTGCGGCGACGTGGTGTTCAAGAGAAGTGCTGGAGAACCCGGAGTACCGTTTCGGCCGTTTCGGTCGCGCGGAGGCGACAACGGCAACGACACCACGCATATGCGTCGTGGCGGGTTCGGTACAGCCTATCGAAGGAAGGTTCTGCGGCGACATAGGGCGCACGGGAGGCGCACGATGCGTGTCGCGCGCCAACCTGTGCATCTATGTAGGTTCCTGATCGGGTTTCGTCCGATCAGGAACCGGCGTGCTTCGGCCTGTTTCAGGCCAGTCCGAGCCGCTGCGCGGCGGTCGCGGCGTCGACCGGGACGGTGACCGGCTGCGGGGCGCCGGCGACGGCCCAGTCGGGGTCCTTCAGGCCGTTTCCGGTCACGGTGCAGACGATCCGCTGGCCCGGGTCGACCTTGCCCTGCTCGGCGGCCTTCAGCAGACCGGCGACCGAGGCGGCCGAGGCGGGCTCCACGAAGACGCCCTCCTGCGCGGCCAACAGGCGGTAGGCGCGCAGGATCTCACGGTCCGTCACCTCGTCGATGAAGCCGCCCGACTCGTCGCGCGCGGCGATCGCGTACTCCCAGGAGGCCGGGTTGCCGATGCGGATCGCGGTGGCGATGGTCGAGGGGTCCTTGACGACCTCGCCGCGCACCAGCGGGGCCGAACCGGAGGCCTGGAAGCCCCACATGCGCGGGCGGTGGGCGGCGAGGCCGTCCTCGGCGTACTCGCGGTACCCCTTCCAGTACGCGGTGATGTTGCCCGCGTTGCCCACCGGGAGGACGTGGATGTCGGGCGCGTCGCCCAGCATGTCCACGATCTCGAACGCGGCGGTCTTCTGGCCCTCGATGCGGACCGGGTTGACCGAATTGACCAGCGCCACCGGGTAGTTCTCGGAGAGCGAGCGGGCCAGCGTCAGGCAGTCGTCGAAGTTGCCGTCCACCTGGAGGATCTTCGCGCCGTGCACGAGGGCCTGGCCCATCTTGCCGAGCGCGATCTTGCCCTGGGGCACCAGCACCGCCGAGACCATCCCGGCCCGCACCGCGTACGCGGCGGCGGAGGCGGAGGTGTTGCCGGTGGAGGCGCAGATGACCGCCTTGGCGCCCTCCTCCTTGGCCCGGGTGATGGCCATGGTCATGCCCCGGTCCTTGAAGGAGCCGGTGGGGTTGGCGCCCTCGACCTTGAGGTGCACCTCGCAGCCCGTGCGCTCGGAGAGGACCTGAGCGGGGACGAGCGGCGTACCGCCCTCACGGAGCGTGACGACCGGCGTCGTGTCCGTGACCGGAAGGCGGTCCCGGTACTCCTCGATGATGCCGCGCCACTGGTGGGTGCCCTGGTTGGTCATGGGTCCTTACTCCCCTTCAACACGCATGATGCTGGCGACACCGCGCACGGTGTCGAGCTTGCGCAGTGCCTCGACGGTCCCGGAGAGGGCGGCGTCGGGCGCGCGGTGGGTGACGACGACGAGGGAGGCCTCGCCGTCTCCGTCCTGTCGACCGTGCTGGCGCACGGTGTCGATGGATACGCCGTGCTCGGCGAAGACCGTCGCGACCTGGGCGAGGACGCCCGGCTTGTCGGCCACGTCGAGACTGATGTGGTACCGCGTCACCACCTCGCCCATGGGGCTCACGGGCAGCTGGGTGTACGCGGACTCGCCGGGGCCCGTCGCCTCGTTGAGACGGTTGCGGCAGACGGCGACGATGTCGCCGAGGACGGCCGAGGCGGTCGGCGAGCCGCCCGCCCCGGGGCCGTAGAACATGAGCCGGCCGGCGGCCTCCGCCTCGACGAAGACCGCGTTGTACGCCTCGCGGACGGAGGCCAGCGGGTGGCTCAGCGGGATCATCGCGGGGTGCACGCGCGCGGTGACGGACTCGCCGTCGGCGGCCCGCTCGCAGATGGCGAGCAGCTTGATGGTGCAGCCCATCTGCCGGGCGGAGGCGAAGTCGGCGGCGGTGACCTCGGTCATGCCCTCGCGGTAGACGTCGTCGAGCCGCACGCGCGTGTGGAAGGCGATCCCGGCGAGGATGGCGGCCTTGGCGGCGGCGTCGAAGCCCTCGACGTCGGCGGTCGGGTCGGCCTCGGCGTAACCGAGGGCGGTGGCCTCGTCCAGGGCCTCCTGGTAGCCCGCGCCGGTCGAGTCCATCTTGTCGAGGATGAAGTTCGTGGTGCCGTTGACGATGCCCATCACACGGTTGATCTTGTCGCCGGCGAGGGACTCGCGCAGCGGGCGGATCAGCGGGATGGCGCCGGCGACGGCGGCCTCGTAGTACAGGTCCTGCCCGTGCTGCCCGGCGGCGGCGTACAGGGTCGCGCCGTCCTGGGCGAGCAGCGCCTTGTTGGCGGAGACCACGGAGGCGCCGTGCTCGAAGGCGGTGGTGATGAGGGTGCGGGCCGGCTCGATCCCGCCGATGACCTCGACGACGACGTCGACGTCCCCGCGTTTGACCAGGGCGGTCGCGTCGGTCGTGATCAGCGCGGGGTCGATGCCGCCGCGGACCTTGTCGGGCCGGCGGACGGCGACGCCGGCGAGCTCGACCGGCGCGCCGATGCGCGCGGCGAGGTCGTCGGCGTGCGTCGTCATGATGCGCGCCACCTCGGAGCCGACAACTCCACAGCCCAGCAGCGCCACCTTCAGCGGACGCGTACGCATCATCCGACCTCGTTTCTCGTACTTCTGGTTCGTATCTCTACGGTTCTGGCGGGGGATGGGAACAAGTCTCACTCACCGGACGGAGGATTCAGCCCTCCGTCCGGATCCTGAGACATCGATTCCACCACCCGACTATTTCATCAGCCGACGTCGAGACGCAGGAGATCTTCCTCCGTCTCGCGCCGGACGATGACCCTTGCTTCACCGTCCCGGACCGCCACCACGGGCGGCCGGAGGGCGTGGTTGTAGTTGCTCGCCATGGAGCGGCAGTAGGCGCCGGTGGCGGGCACGGCGATCAGGTCGCCGGGGGCCAGGTCGGCGGGGAGGAAGGCGTCGCGAACGACGATGTCGCCGCTCTCGCAGTGCTTGCCGACGACCCGGGAGAGCATCGGCTCGGCCTCGCTGACGCGGGAGACCAGGCTGACGCTGTACTCGGCGTCGTACAGGGCGGTGCGGATGTTGTCCGACATGCCGCCGTCCACGCTCACGTACGTGCGCAGCCCGTCGAGCGGCTTGATCGTGCCGACCCGGTAGAGGGTGAAGGCGGTCGGCCCGACGATGGCGCGCCCCGGTTCCACGGAGATCCGGGGGGTGTGCAGCCCCGCGGCCTCGCACTCGCGCGTCACGATCTCGCCGAGCGCCTTGGCGATCTCGTGCGGCTCGCGCGGGTCGTCGTCCGAGGTGTACGCGATGCCGAGGCCGCCGCCGAGGTCGATCTCGGGCAGCTCGACGCCGTGCTCGTCGCGCACCTCGGCGAGGAGCTGGACGACGCGCCGCGCGGACACCTCGAAGCCGGCCATGTCGAAGATCTGCGAGCCGATGTGCGAGTGGATGCCGATGAGCTCCAGACCGTCGAGCTTCAGCGCCCGGCGCACGGCCTCGGCGGCCTGGCCGCCGGCGAGCGCGATGCCGAACTTCTGGTCCTCGTGGGCGGTGGCGATGAACTCGTGGGTGTGCGCCTCGACGCCGACGGTGACGCGGATCTGCACGCGCTGCCGCTTGCCGAGGGACTGGGCGACGTGGGCGACCCGGACGATCTCCTGGAAGGAGTCGAGCACGATCCGTCCGACGCCGACCTCGACGGCCCGCCGGATCTCGTCCTCGCTCTTGTTGTTGCCGTGGAAGGCGATCCGCTCGGCGGGCATCCCGGCCGACAGCGCGGTGGCGAGCTCGCCGCCGGAGCAGACGTCGAGGTTGAGCCCCTCCTCGTGCAGCCAGCGGACGACGGCGCGGGAGAGGAAGGCCTTGCCGGCGTAGAAGACGTCGGCGTCGGCGCCGAAGGCCTCGGCCCAGGCGCGGCAGCGGGCGCGGAAGTCCGTCTCGTCGAGGAAGTACGCGGGGGTCCCGAACTCCTCGGCGAGGTCGGTGACGCGCAGCCCGCCGATGGTCGCGACCCCCTGCTCGTCCCGCGCCACGGTCCGCGCCCACACCTTGGGGTCGAGCGTGTTCAGGTCGGCGGGCGGGGCGGTGTAGTGGCCCTCGGGGAGCACGTCGGCGTGGCGGGGGCCTGCGGGGTGGGCGGAACGGCTCATGTCTGGTCAGCTCTTTCAGATCCGGTCGGGTGCGCTGATGCCGAGCACGGAGAGGCCACCGGCGAGCACCGTCCCGGCGGCTTCGGCGAGCGCGAGCCGGGAGCGGTGGGCGGCCGAGGGTTTCTCGTCGCCGAGCGGCAGAACGGTGTGCTGGAAGCCGAGCAGCGCGTCGGCGACGGCTTCGAGGTGCCGCGCGACCCGGTCGGGGCCGCGGTGGCGGGCGGCGGAGAGGAGCACTCCGGGATGGTCGCGGAGCAGCCCGGCGAGCGCGTGCCCGGCCTCGGCCTGGCCCTCACCCTCGGCCTGGCCCTCGCCCTCGTAGGAGGGAAGGACCCCGAGGTGTGCTCCGTTGACGAGGAGCCGCCGGGCGCGGGAGTGGGCGTACTGGACGCGGAAGAGCGCGTTGCGCTCGTGCCGTACGAGGAGCGGGGGCCCGTCGAGGGGACGGTCGTGGGGCGCGGCCCGCAGCAGCCGCCACCGGGCGGCGTCGGTCCCCAGCCGCTCGGTCTCGTACGCGCCGGGGTGGACGTGCGGCCGCTCGCCACCGTCCGCGACGCCGGCGTCGCCCCCCTGCCCGCGCACCAGCCCGACCAGGCATTCGACGACCACACGCGCGCGGGCCTCGGCCGGCGGCTCGAAGCGGACGACCTCACCGGCGAGGGCGTCGCCCCTCCCGTACGCGAGCCCGGCGGCGCGCACGGCCGCCACGAGCTCGGCACCGCCGTCCGGACGCAGGGTGAAGTTGAGGAACCCGGGCCCGGTGATGTCCACGGCGAGAATCCCGTCGGCGCCGACGAGCCGCTCCTTCAACACGGAAGCGACGTCGAGCGCGGGCCTCCCGGCGGGCCTGGCCAGCGAGAGGGCCACGTTGCTGGCGTACTCCCCCACCCCTCCCGGCCGGGCCTTCTCGACCTTCACGCGCGGGAGGACATCGACCCGCAGCGCACCGTCGTCGACCGCACGGCGCACGGCGTGCTGCACGGTGAGGGAGAGGTCCGCGGGGGTCACGGTCCCAGCCTAGGGGAGGAGGGGGGTCGGAACGCGAACCGGTTTCGCCATACGGGCACCCGCCCCGACACCGAAAGGGAAAGCCCAGGTCGGAGCGGCCCGGGGACGACGCGCGGAAACCCCGGGAAGAGCGCGGAGGAGCACGGGGAAACCCGAAAGGAAGAGGACCCGGCAGCCGCAAGGAAGGAGGGGACCGGCGCCGCAAGGCAAGGAAAGAAGAGGGAAGGAGAGAAGAGGAGAGGTAAGGAGGGGACCGGAGTCGCCGCTCAGCGCCCGGGGCAGAAGCTCCCGGCGGCCGGTCTGCCCGGGCAGCCGTCCCCTGCGGACGGCTCCTCTCCCGCGTCGGGCCCACCGGCCTGGCGCCGCTGCCGAGGCTCACGGTGCAGCAGCTGCCGGACGACCCGTACGAGCTCCGCCGGCTCGAAGGGCTTCGCGAGGAACGCGTCCGCCGCCGGAGCCCCCTCGCCCTCCCCGCAGGCGCTGATGATCGCCACGGGCAGATGCCGGGTCCGCGGATCCTCCCGGAGCCGCTGGGCGGTCTTGATCCCGTCGAGCCGCGGCATGACGACGTCGAGGGTGACGACGTCGGGCCGCACGCGATGCACCACATCCAGACACTCGGCACCATCGGCCGCGGTCACGACCTCGAACCCCTCGAGTTCGAGATTGACCCTGATCAACTGCCGGATGACCTTGTTGTCGTCGACAACGAGCACCCGCCCGGACACGCCTGACACGTGAACGAGAGTAGGCCGCCCCGAGGGGCTGCGTCCGGGTTTTGCCCACTTCCGACCCGTGCGAGCGAACACCCCCACGGTGACGCCCCGGAAATACCTGTTCACAGGCACCCCGCGACAGCTGGTAGGGTTCTACCCGTCGCCACCGAGCGCGACAAAGCCCCCGTAGCTCAGGGGATAGAGCAACGGCCTCCGGAGCCGTGTGCGCAGGTTCGAATCCTGCCGGGGGCACTTCGCGAGAAGTGCCACACAGACCCCGTGATCAGCGGAAACGCTGAACGCGGGGTCTTGTTGTATGTGCAGGCGTGCGCCGGGGTGGGCGGCCATATGACAGGGGTCGCGGCCTATTCGCGGCCTGGGCCGTGGGGTGTTGGAGCAGGTCAGGGCCGGGGGTCGGGCTGGCGAACGAGGGGAAGCAGCGGATGGGTTCGGGAGCCGGGGAGACCGCGACGGAGCCGGTTCGACCGGGGTGGGTGCTGACCCCGCTGGAGAGCGTCGGTCCGCTGCGCTTCGGCATGTCCGCCGACGAGGTCAGGACCGCCCTTCCGGAAGCCGTCGAGTTGAGCCGTTTCTCCGCCGAGCCCTCGTGCCCGGAGATCTACGGCCTCCAGCTCGGCTTCCATCCCGCGGTGCCCGCTGTCTACGCGTACTTCGAGGGCACCGGCCGGCTCTTCTGCGTGGCTGCCGACGCCGTCCACGGACCGCGCGTGACTCTGGACGGGCTGGAGCTGACCGGTCGCGTGCCTGCCGTACTCCAGGAGGCAGTCCTGGACCTTCATTCCTCGGGCACTCACCACGTGTCGTACGGCCCGCGGGGCAACCCGGGGATCAACGACGTCGGCATGGTCCTGCGCGTCCAGGACACCGACGGCGGGGTCCTGACCCGGCCTGTTCTCGTGGGCCGCGAGTGGGCGGACCGCTGCACCGACGACTGGGAGGGATCCATTCCCGAGTGCGAGTGGCTGGGCCGTCAGTGGTGCGTGCACAACGGCTCGGACATGTACCCCCATCCTCGATACGCGACGAACTGGCCAGCAGGGTGGACTGCCCCGTTCTAGGCGGGGAGGGGAAACGCAGAAGGCCCCCGGACAGGTCCAGGGGCCATGGCGCGGAGTGCCGAAGGTCTCGGCGTGCTCCCGGAAGACGCTCACGAGTTGGGGCGGGATCGGCACCCGTCAGACGCCCTCCGTGGGCCGGTTCCTGAGGCCGGCGTCGAGGTGACCTCGGTCCTGCTGATCAGCAAGCCGTACGAGGAGCGCCGGGCTTACGCCACCGCCAAGAAACTGTGGTCCGAGGTCGAAATCGCGAGCGCTTCGAGCCCGATGACGCTCCAGGACTACATCGGCTCGATCGGCGACCCCCGCTTGGTGATCGACATTCTGGTAGGCGCCCTACAGCGGCTCCTCGTCTATCCGGAGCAGGGGTCCATGATCAGCCAGCCGGTACCGGCAGAAGCGACCAAGGCGTATGAGCGTCTGCGCGAAGCCGGGTTCACCACTCGCCTTCTCCGTGACGAGCAGGATCAACCCCTCAGCCAGACCCGGCGGTGACGAGCCACCGCGTACACGGCCTCGGCCTGTTGGGCGGTGAGGTTCCCGGCGAGTGGCCCCAGTGTGGCTATCTCACGCTCCTGGTAGACGCGGACCGCGCTCTGAGGGTCCGCCCGATGCAGGGAATCCGCACCCACGAAGACCAGCACGGGTTCGACTGGCACGTCGAAGTCGCAGTACCGCTGAAGGGATCGCCGAACGAAGTCCGCCTCGATCTTGCTCGCGGCAGCGTACGGGCGAGGCGGACCCCCGTTGACCTTGACCATGGTGTCCCCCACCCAGACGGCAGCGCCGCGATGCGTCTTGGTGTTGATCGCGAAGACTCCGCCCGGCCCGATCAGCAGATGATCGATGTCGCCACCGTTGCTCTTCTGGATCCCGTGCAGCACGTGCCAGCCGAAACGGGATAACCGGGCAAGCTCCCGCCCCACCTTCTGCTCCCCTTCAAGCCCGGTGTAGAAGCTGTCCCATTCCGACGACTGGCGCAGCAGTTTCCAGCGGAGTCGATGCGCAGTGGACAGCCCCCGCTCAGCCATCAGCCCGATGAGCCGAGCACCCGGAGGATTGCTGGCGAGATCTTCGCTGGGGGTGAGAGGCGGGAGGGGTGCCGGCCTCGCCGCACGGCTTGGAGGGGGCGGTGTCTGGTGTGGACGGCTGGCAGACGAAGCCGAGGGAGCCGGACCAGGCGTGTCGACGGTGAGCCCGTCGCCAAGGTGCGCTCGAAGCAGGGTCAGTGCTTCCGCCTGATACTGCTTCACCTTGATCGTCACGGTTCCGGTCGCGCGATCCGCCCAGGCGACCGCAGTCCCGTTCGGGAGATTCACGTACAGCCGATCCCTGCCGTGCCGCTTCCACGACTTCACCGTGAGACCACTCATCCGTCGCCCCCCTGCAGACAGATCCCCACGCCTATGGCAGCACCTGCCGACTTTGCCCACAAGAGCGCCTGTTCCGGGGGGACCTGTTACAGGTTTCTCCACCTCGTCAAGGCACCCGCCGCGCACAGCGCGGCGCGCGCGGCCCATCGCCCGGGCCTGCGCTCCTGTCTCCGCCCCGCTCCGGCCCGGCCGCCGGCCGCACGCCTGACAGCTCGGGTTGATGGGTGACGAACCACGATGCGGCCGAGGCGGTAGGCGAGTGCGGCTCAAGGCGATGCCTCCGGCGGGGGCGCTCAGGCTCCGGGAGGGGAGGGGGCCACACGCGGGTGCCGGCCGGTGGGGTGTGAGGGTGAGGGACTCCCATCCCGTCTGCCGTCGACCCAGGCAGAGCCGAGCAGGTGCGGTGTGTGGGTCG